>JAMWBX010000076.1 GCA_023818725.1 Candidatus Omnitrophota bacterium | reverse complement strand
AAGCTGTCTGATAAGCAATCATCGCATAACACGCACTATGGGATTTATTAAAACCGTATCCTGCGAATTTTGCCATATTGTTAAATATCCTGTCCGCGACATCGTGTGGAATTTTCTTCTGTTTAGCACCTTTGAGGAATTTTTCCCTCTGTTTTTCAAGAAGACCTGGGTCTTTTTTCCCCATTGCCTTACGCAAGATGTCTGCCTCCCCCATTGTAAAACCACCAATTACACTTGCAAGTTTCATCACCTGTTCCTGATAAAGAATAACTCCATAGGTCGTTTTGAGAACAGGCTCCATAAGTGGATGGTCATATTGGATTTTAGAGGGATCCTTTTTGTTTTTTATATACTGCTCGACCATTCCGCTTTGCTTTGGCCCTGGTCTGTAAAGAGCAAGTATCGCTATAAGATCCTCGAAAACCTTAGGTTTTATCCTTTTCAGCAGTTCCTGCATTCCCGAACTTTCCATTTGAAACAGTCCAATAGATTCTCCACGGCACAACATATCATATGTCTTGCTGTCGTTTTCCGGAAATTCTTTTATCTCAATTTTTTTATGCCTCTTAACAAGTTCTATAGTCTCTTCTATCATTGACAGATTCTTCAGTCCAAGGATATCAATCTTCAGCAATCCGATCTTCTCAATACTTTTCATTTCAAACTGAGTGCTTATTTCTCCGCTGGCACCCTTGAATAACGGGACATAATGATATATAGGTTTGTCTGTTATAACAATCCCTGCAGCATGCGTTGAGGAGTGCCTGGCAAGACCCTCAAGACTAAGGGAAATATCAAAAAGTTTCCTGATTCTTTCATCAGAAGTAATGAGCCTTTTTATTTCCTCATTCTGTGATATTTCTTCCCTCAGAGAAACCCCTGGCTCCGGTGAAATTAATTTTGCTATTCTGCTTACCTCTGTAAAACTCATCTTCAATGCCCTGCCCACATCTCTTACCACAGCTTTTGCCCCCATTGTCCCAAATGTTGCTATCTGAGCTACATTCTGCGCGCCGTATTTTTCTCTTATGTATTCAATAACCTGGTCTCTCTTTGTGTCATCAAAATCAAGGTCAATGTCAGGCATTGAAATTCTCTCCGGGTTGAGAAATCGCTCAAACAAAAGGTCATACTTTAACGGATTTATTTGAGTTATACCAAGAAGATGCGCCACCAAACTTCCGCCCCCTGAACCACGGCCAGGTCCAACTGCTATACTTCTCTCCTTTGCTTCTCTTACTATATCTTGGATAATAAGAAAATAGCTGGAGAAATTCATTTTTTTGATGATTTCCAACTCATACTTTACACGCCTGGTAGCATCATTTTCTTCTTTATCAAAATCGATATTAAATTTTTCCAGCATGCCCTGGCGCACAAGTTTCTCAAGATACTCATAATCAGACATTCCATCAGGAACAGGAAAATGCGGAATGTGATGTTTCGAAAAATCAAATACTACATTACATTTTTCAAAGATTTCAATTGTGTTATTTACAGCCTCAGGAATTTCTTTAAACAGAGCCTGCATCTCCTCGGGTTTCTTGAAATAAAATTCAGAACTCGGGAATGTTAGCCTTTTTTCTCTTTCATCTTCAATACTTGTACCTGTCTGGATGCATAAGAGAACCTCATGGGCAAATGAATCACTTTTTGACTTATAATGGCAATCATTTGTTGCAACAACTTTTATGTCATTTTTTTTTGCAATCTCCAGTAAACGATTGTTGCTTTCATTCTGCTGAGGAATACCTACATCCATAAGCTCAAGGTAAAAATTTTCTCTGCCAAATATATCAAGGTACCAGTAAATCGTTGACAATGCCTTTTCTTCCTGGTTTGAAAGGAGAAGCTGGTTGATTTCCCCCTGTAGACAACCACTTAAAACAATCAGGCCTTCTGAGAATCTTGAAAGCAATTCCCTGTCGATCCTCGGTCTATGATAAAATCCTTCAAGGTAAGACAGGGTTGATAATTCAAGCAGGTTTTCGTATCCCCTGTTATTTGCGGCAAGAACAGTAAGATGATAATTGCTGCTTTTTTTCCCCTCCACGCCCTTTTTCTCAAAACGGCCTTCGGGTGTAATGTACATTTCGCATCCAATGATAGGCTTTATTCCATGTTCGATTGAGCTTTCGTAAAAATGAATCACACCAAAAAGTCCTCCATGGTCAGTGATGGCAACCCCAGGCATTCCATACTGGTGCGCAAGTTTAGTAATTTCATCAATACGACACATCCCATCCAGTAAGCTATATTCAGTATGGAGATGAAGATGAACAAAATTCTTCATTTTCCAAGTATTGCCTGTTTTTTTGCCATCTGATAAATTTTCCCTTCTGTCTTAATTGACGGCGCAACCACTATCTCCACAAGCTGCATTTCTTTTATATTTCTTGTGCCAAGACTTGCCATTGATAAACGCAGTGCTCCTACCAAATTTTGCGATCCATCGTCTGTATTTGATGGACCAAAAAGTATCTGTGTGATTGGTCCTACCGTACCAAGCCTTATTCTGGTACCCCGCGGTAGATTCTCATCAGAGGTTGCCATTCCCCAGTGATAACCTTTTGCTGGAGCCTCCTGCGCTCTGACAAAAGCCGAACCAACCATAACAGCATCCGCCCCGCATGCAAATGCCTTGCAGATATCACCACTTGTAATCATACCTCCATCAGCAATAATGGGAACATATCTTCCGGTCCTTTTGTAGAAAAAATCTCTGGCTGATGCGCAATCGCATATTGCTGCAACCTGTGGAACCCCTATACCGAGAACCTCGCGAGTTGTACAGGCTGCACCCGGGCCAATACCAACTAGAAGCCCCTGTATACCTGTATCCATAAGATCCAAAGCAACCTGATAGGTAACACAATTACCAGCTATTACCGGAATCTTCATCGACGCGCAAAAAGCCGAAAGGTCGAGAGGCCTGTACGTACTTGAAATATGATTAGTAGTAATCACTGTCGACTGAACAACAAATATATCAGCTCCAGCTTCCTGTGCTATGGCACCAAATCTTTCTGCATTTTGAGGTATGGAACTCACTGCACAGATAACATTTTCACTTTTTATTTCCTGGATCCTTTTTACAATAAGATTTTCTTTCACGGGTTCATGATAGACTTTTTGAATCAAAGCTGTGGCTTTTTCCTGCGGGCACGAAATGATTTGTTCTATTACTGAGTATGGATCTTCGTATCTGGTGTAAATCCCCATCAAATTCAAAACAGCCAGTCCTCCAGCCTTACCAAAAGCAACTGCAAATCTGCTATCCACAACTCCGTCCATCGCGGCAGCCAGTATCGGAACATCAAGTTTTTTCCCTGCGATATCAACGGAGATATCAACATCCGCAGGATTAATGGTCACATTGCCCGGAACAAGCGATATATCATCAAAACCATAACAAATGCGCGCCTTCCTGCCCCTTCCAATCCATATTCCCATAAAACTCCTCCTTTCACCTTGATGTTTCTCTCGCCTGTTTTAAACTCATAAGAAGTTCAATGTTTGAGCTGGTAGATTTAAGTCTTGAAATCAAAAGTTCCATTGCTTCAACTGGATTCAATGGTGCAAGAATTTTCCTCAAAAGCCATATCAGCTGTAATTCATCTGCATTTACAAGTAATTCTTCCCTTCTTGTACCTGAACGATTAATGTCTATGGCAGGAAACGTTCTTCTATCTGCAAGTTTTCTGTCAAGATTTATTTCCATATTTCCTGTACCTTTGAACTCCTCAAAAATAACCTCATCCATTTTGCTCCCTGTATCTATGAGAGCCGTACCTAAAATTGTAAGACTGCCTCCTTCTTCAACATTTCTTGCTGAACCAAAAAATCTTTTGGGTTTGTCAAGGGCATTTGATTCGAGCCCACCTGTCATAATCTTCCCGCTGTGAGGAACAAGTACATTATGAGCTCTCGCAAGTCTTGTAATGCTATCAAGTAAGATCACAACATCCTTTTTGTGTTCAACCAGTCTCTTTGCTCTCTCAAGAGCAATCTCAGCAACCTGGACATGTCTTTCTGGAGGCTCATCGAATGTGGCACTCACAACCTCTCCCTTAACTGATCTTTTCATCTCCGTAACCTCTTCAGGTCTTTCTCCAACAAGAAGCACTATCAGATGTACCTCAGGATTATTTGTCGCTATTGCATTGGCAATCTTCTGAAGTATAACTGTCTTTCCCGCCCTTGGTGGTGAAACAATTAATCCCCTCTGCCCTTTTCCTATCGGACATATAAGGTCAATGACCCTTGTTGTAATTTCTTCAGGAACTGTTTCAAGTAGAAACCTCTTATTGGGATGGATGGGAGTCAATTCCTCAAATGGAATGCGGTCCTGAATCTTTTCTGGTTCTTCTCCATTAACCATTTCCACCTTTAACAACGCGAAATATTTCTCATTTTCTTTAGGAGAGCGAATTTGCCCACTGACTGTATCCCCTGTTCTAAGTCCGAATTTTCTGATCTGAGATGGAGAAACATAAATGTCATCTGGACCTGGAAGATAATTGTGATTGGAAGAACGCAAAAATCCAAACCCGTCTGGAAGGATTTCAAGGACACCCTCACCAAAAAGTAGTCCATTTTTTTCTGCCTGAACCTGCATGATTTTGTAAATCAAATCTTCCTTGGTCAAACCACTGACCCCATTAACTCCCATTTCCTTAGCCAGTCTTTGCAACTTTGAAATTGCTGTTCTCTTCAAAACTGCTACATTCAACTCCCTGGTTTCTTCTGCCATTTGCTAATTCCTCCTCATTATTTCTTGAAGTATTTTTTTTACCTGAGACTGCAACTGAAGAATTGTTCCCGAATTATTTATAACATAGTCAGAAAGGCTAATTTTTTCATCAAGTGGCATCTGGGCCTTCAATCTCATCTCAATTTCCTCTTGAGAATACTTCTCTTTTAAACGCTCTTTGATAATACTGAGCGGGGAAGCAACAGTGACAATGACGTCAAACAATTTTTCACTTCGGGTTTCAAAAAGAAGAGGTATTTCCACTACAACAGCCATTTTACCCTTTTTTCTGTATATGTCAAGCTTTTCTTTTAGGATTTCAAAGACTCGTGGATGAATAATCTTATTGAGTTTTTCCCTGTGCCAGGTTGAAGAAAAAACAAGGGTCCCGAGTTTTTTCCTCTTAACACCGCCATTTTTATTCAGATACTCATCTCCAAATGCACAAGCAATCTGTTGTTTGATCTGCTCTGTCTTCAAAAGTTTATTAACAATATCATCACAGGAAATAACAGGGATATTCATCTTTTTAAAAATTCGAGCTACCGTTGATTTTCCAGAACCAAAAACGCCAGTGAGACCAAGACAAATCATTAATCCAGATTCCAGGACCTTAAATACTTCTTCTGGTACGATGATAATCTGTCTATGCTGATTCCCATTCCGGTTAATTTTAAAAGTGCAATGTCTTCATCTATCTCTGATGGTACGTCATAATATCCGGCTGTCAGATGTGGATTGGTAACAAGGTATTTCAAACTCAGAAACTGTGCTGCAAAACTCATATCCATTACCGAAGAAGGGTGCCCCTCCGCACATCCAAGATTAACCAGCCGTCCCTCAGCAAGAAGATATATCTTTCTACCATTATTGAGCATAAATTCCTTAACAAACGGTTTAACTTCTATAATTTTTTTTGATATCTGCCTGAGACCTTCTATGTCTATTTCAACATTGAAATGACCGGCATTAGCAACAATGGCTCCGTTTTTCATTTTCAAAAAACTGGATTCAGAGATCACCCTTGCATTTCCTGTAGCAGTGATAAATATATCCCCAAGCGCCGCTGCTTGGTTAATCTTCATTACTCTGAAACCATCCATAACGGCTTCAAGTGCTCTCAATGGTGAAATTTCGGTTATAATAACATTGGCTCCAAGGCCTTTTAAATTTTTCGCAATCCCCTTTCCACACCATCCATATCCACAGACAACAACAGTTTTGCCTGCAATCAAAACATTTGTTGCTCTTAATATTCCATCTATGGTTGATTGCCCGGTCCCGTACCTGTTATCGAACATATGCTTTGCCCGAGCGTCATTAACGCCAATAACCGGAAAGAGCAACTTCCCCTGTTTTTCAATGTTTTTTATCCTGGTGACTCCCGTCGTTGTTTCTTCGGTCGCACCCTTTACATTCTTTGCAAAATCAGCATTGTTGTGAAGAAATACAATCAGATCTGCACCGTCATCAATAACAAGATCAGGTTTTCTCATTGCAACCTGCCTGATATGCTCTCTATATTTTTCAACACTTTCACCCTTGTATCCGAAAACCTTTATCTTAAAATCTCTAACAAGACAGGCTGCAACATCGTCCTGAGTACTCAAAGGATTTGAAGCTGCAAGTAAAACTTCTGCCCCGCATCTTTTCAGTGTTATGGCAAGATTGGCAGTCTCTGATGTTATATGAAGGCATGCCCCGATAACCATATTTTTAAAGATACCTTGAGATTCTTTTTCCCTTAAGACTCTCATAACAGGCATTTCACGAAATGCCCATTCGAT
>JAMWBX010000075.1 GCA_023818725.1 Candidatus Omnitrophota bacterium | reverse complement strand
TATAAAATATTTTTCTTCGCTGCCAGACAGAATGTCTGGAACAGATTCCTGTAATAAAGCGGCTGAGTATATCAAAGAAACATTTCGTTCCATTGGCATAAAAAACATTCGTACAGAAGAATTCAAAGTCGTTGTGCCAATTCAAGAGTATGCCTATCTTTCAATAGGAAACAAAAAGATTCCACTTGAAGCCTTATGGCCAAATTCTGTTCGCACATGCACCACACCACCAGAAGGGATAACCGGAAAACTTATTTACTGCGATAAAACAGGCTTGAAATCGATTTCAGGAAAGATGCTATACGGTAACATTGTCCTTATGGATTTTAACAATGACAGCCTGTGGTATGATGTAGCATTGCTGGGGGCAAAAGCGATAATTTTTATAGAGCCTGAAGAAACCACAAGAAAAGAAGCGGAAAAAAATTTTTCAATGGTACCACTCAACGCACCGAGATTTTTTTTACCAAAAAAATATGCGGAAGAAATTATCTCTTCTGCCATTAAAGGTGTTGATGCAACAGTCTCGGCAAAAGTGTTATGGAAGAAACTACCCGCATATAACATCTATGCCACTATACAGGGAACCAACCCAGAACTGCAGAAGGAAATTTTTGTGGTACAAAGCTTCTATGATTCAATAAGCGTTGTTCCCACAATTGCTTATGGTGCAGAATCTGCGTGTGGAATTTCTGCCCTGCTTGACCTGGCAGCATATTTCTCAAAGAATCCACCCGCGAGAACCGTAATTTTCCTCGCAACAAGCGGACATTTTCAAGCACTGCAGGGCATTGCCGAATTCGTAATGAAACACATGAGAAATGCATCACAGCTCAAAAACAAACTCGAAAGTCCAATTGATGCGAAATTTGTTTTTTGCCTTGATCTTACCAGTCAGTCTGACCAGGTTGCTTTGTGGCATAACACTTACGAATTCAACTACCAGAGATTTCTTGCACCATTTGCAAAGAGACTGATTGGTGCCGGCACAGATGAATGTAAAAAGCTCGGTTACAACATTGAACAAAGCATTATCAATGGAGTAAGCCCGGAGAAAGGCGTAGCATGGTCAAATTTTCTACCCGAAACAATCAGGACCGATGGCGAAGTAGTTGTTTTTGCAGGGTTTCCTTCCATCTCCTTTATAACAGCAAATGACTCCAGAAAACTGATTGATACACCTTTTGACACTTTCGCAAACATCAAAATCGATAATCTTCAAAAGCAGGTTAATCTGATAAGAAGAATGATTTCTTACGCATTAAATGACCCCGAATTTTTTTCTGGAACCAGCTACAACATGAAAGATAAACTGGCAAAATTAACAGCAAAAGTCGTAAGGTTTGACCCAACAAAGAGCTTTGTTCCAAACGAGCCTATAAAGGATGCGTTGGTCCTTCCGCGTTGGGGAGCTATAGGCACCGTGCAATATAAAAAATCGTTTTTTGGAGTACGTGGTGATATGCTTTCACTAACAGACGAAAAAGGGGAAGCAGATATACTCGGTTGTCCACTCGGAACGAGTTTTCTTTTGCAAGCATACCGTTTAAATAATGAAACCGGTGAGTTAGAAATGGCACCTGACTATGGAGTCCATGGCAGTGAACAATATCCTAATAATGTCGTGCTTGATACTCTAAATAAAAAATGGCTTATTGTCCTTTTCAGATGCAAGGCTGTCAATTTAATAGGGCTCATTGATCCGCAATATCTTACACCGATAAACAGGTTAGATGTCTTTGACCTTTCCAACAGCCTTCCAGAAGCATATTCGTACTTTCTGGAAACATTCACCGGTACTCAATGGAAATGGAGTTCTTACAGTGAACCGGTTGGTGTTGTTTTTGCAAAACCAAACACACATATAAAAATTGCGGGTAGATCGGGTCCACTAGGAATTCGAGTCCTACTTCTTAATTCTGTACCAACAACGCAAGAAAAAATAAAAGCAGAAGGTCTTGGTTTCTCAGTTGACCAAGTGGATATTATAAAGGATCTGCCTTTTCAAGCCGCAAAGGACATGCTTATACTCGATACCTTTAGAGTTGCAAATTTCAAAAGGTACAATATAAAAAATGAGCGCCTTGATGCTCTCCAACAGCAGTCGAGCGACCTGCTGAAAAAAGCAGAGCAGGCAAGAGAAAATTATGACTGGGACTCATTTTTAAGCTATTCGAGACAATCGCAGGCAATAGAATCCCGTGCGTATCCGGATGTCAAAAGCACAGCAAATGATGTAATAAAAGGTATTATTTTCTACTTTTTGTTGCTGCTTCCCTTTGCGTATTTCGGAGAAAGGCTATTTTTCGGTTTTCCAAAACTCGAAAAAAGAATTGCAGGAATGGCATTGATATTCATAATAATTTACATCATTATGAGGATGGTACATCCTGCATTTAAGCTGACAAATGCTCCTGAAGTAATCCTGCTTGCGTTCGTGGTTCTTGCACTTTCAATAGTGGTAATTTCCATTGTAACATCCAAGTTTGAGGAACAAATGCAGCGGCTAAAAAGGGAAGGGTCCAAAGTATATCAAACAGATGTAGGAAGAATAGCAGCAGCTGGAACAGCATTTTCTCTCGGTGTCGCGAACATGAAAAGAAGAAAAGTGAGAACGATGCTCACAGCAATAACGCTTATTCTGTTAACATTTACTGTTCTTTCATTTACTTCAATAAAGTCTTTCATGAAATTTAACCAGATTTTGCGATCTAATAAACCTCTTTATGAAGGTGCATTGCTCAGGGACAGGTCGTGGAATCCCTTGAATGAAATTGCACATAAGTATGTACTTGACGATTTCCAGGGCCACGGAGTAATAGGTTTAAGATACTGGCTGATAAATAAGGAACTTGAAAATAAAACAGCTATCGAAATAAAAACAAGCGGGCGCTCCTGTTATGCCTCGGGACTTCTGGGCCTTGTGCCTGAAGAAAAAGAAATTACAGGAATTGACAAATGTTTATCAGCAGGTTCCTGGCTTGAGCCAGGAGAAACTGACGTAATTATATTGCCTGATAAAATTTCCGAAGAGCTCGGTATAAGTCCGCAGGATGTTGGAAAGGTGCAGGTCGTAGTTTATGGCCAGCCGTTCGTTGTAAAAGGAATCCTCAACTCTAAGAAAATGAGCGAAATAAAAGACCTGGACGATGAATTCATAACTCCTGTTAATTTTGCATCACTACCCTCAAAAGAACTCAGCAAAATTAAAATGGAGCAAAAAGCACAGGTGTACGGGTCAGTGCAGAAACTTGAAAGCTTCATCCATATTGAACCTGAAAACATTCCTATTGTTCCTGCAAAAGTTGTAAAAGATTTTGATGGTACCCTACAATCCATCGCAGTAAGGTTCTATCCGGAAGAAAATGTTACAGAAATCGTTGAATCCTTTATTTCAAAACTTGCGGCAATACTTTTTGTAGGGCACCAGAATAAAGTAACCGTCTATAGCAGCATCGGGTTAACTTCTCTTTCAGGTTTGAGCAACCTCATCATTCCAATTTTGATTGCGGCGATGATAGTTCTTAACACAATGCTGGGTTCAGTATATGAGAGAATAAAGGAAATTGGCACTTACAGTGCTGTTGGCCTTGCACCTGTACATGTAGCATCCCTCTATCTTGCAGAATCAGGTGTATTTGCTGTTATGGGCGCGGTTGGCGGATATCTGCTCGGACAGATGGTCACAAAATTTTTAATAGCTACAGGACTTTTGCGAGGACTCATACTTAATTATTCTTCGCTATCGGCAGTTTTCGCAACAGTAATTATTATAGTCACTGTAATGCTTTCAACGATTTATCCTGCAAAAAAGGCATCTCAAATGGCAGTTCCGGATGTGACAAGACGATGGGTGCTACCTGAACCAAAGGGAGATCTGTGGAAATTTGAATTTCCATTTACGGTCAGTGAAATAGAGGTTGTGGGACTTGCAACATTTTTGACAGAGTATTTTAACTCGTTCCAGGATGTTTCACTCGGCAACTTCTATACAAGCGATACGAAGTTCGCATGTGAAAAGACTTCTGCCGAAAAATACATTTACATTATCGACACCAACATCGCTCTTGCACCTTTTGATCTTGGAGTAACGCAGAAGGTGAAAATCATAATATCACCAATGGGACAATACAATTTCTATACCATAAACCTGGAAATTATGAGAGAAAGTGGAGAATCTTCTGACTGGAAAAGATTAAACAGAAGATTTTTGGATGGAATAAGAAAACAATTCCTCATCTGGAGAACTGTCAGTATACCGATAAAGAAGGATTATGAAAAACAGGGTAAAACATTACTTGGTTTAACCATCTCATAATAAAGGGGATGCAAATGAATGATAATAATATTCCCGATCTAAAACCCGAAATGATGGAAAGATTTGAAGAAGGATTTGGAATAAAGGCAATCATCGCTGCACTCTTCATAGGGTTTGTAATGCTACCCGGTGCCATATACTTAGGTCTGATCACCGGAGGCGGACTTGGTGGAGCAGCCCAGTGGGTAACAGTAATACTGCTGGTTGAAATTGCGAAACGTTCATTTGTCCCCCTGAAGAAACAGGAGATTTACATACTGTATATACTGGCAGGCGCGGTTGCTGGCGGTGGCACAATACTGGGAACAGCCGGACTGACAATTCAAGGCGGAGCATTTGGTGAACTTATATGGCGACAATACTTCATTCAGTCCCACTACGCCCATTCATTTGGCATCGCTGACAAAATACCGTCATGGGTTGTGCCCCCTGCCAATTCAGAAGCAATCTTCAAAAGGACGTTCTTTGATCGAGAATGGTTAAAACCAATTATAATTATAATAGTATTCGCTTTCCTCATAAGAATTACTCAGTTCACCCTTGGTTATGTAATGTTCAGAATCACCAGCGACAGAGAAAAACTTGCCTTTCCAATGGCTCCAGTCGCCTCTGAAGGTGCCACGGCTCTTGCAGAAGTTTCAGGAAAAACTGAAAGCTGGAGATGGCGCGTGTTTAGTATCAGCGCTATGATCGGGATTATTTATGGTGCGTTTTATGTTGTCATTCCAACTATTACAGGGCTTCTTATGACAAAACCATTTCAGTTGATACCAATTCCATGGGTCGATTTTACTTCTCAAATTGGCTCAAAAGCACCAGCTGCCATGTTTGGGTTTATAACTGACCTTGGAACAATACTTGCTGGTTTCGTACTTCCGTTCTGGGTCGTGTTTGGATCTCTAACATCCTCAATTCTCTCACAGATTGTAGCAAACCCAATTCTTTACAATGCCGGTATAATCAAAAACTGGCAGCCCGGGATGAGTGTTGTTCCAACTTCAATCTCAGTGAGTATGGACTTCTGGATAAATGCAACAATAGGTGGTGGCATATGCGTGGGACTTATAGGCATATGGAAAACAATTACTGCAATGAAAAAAAGAAAAAAAACAGCGGAAAAAGAAATATTGCCAGAGGGAAGGGGAGATTATCCAATTCCGATTGCCCTCGGGTTATGGGTAATTTCAACTATTTGCTTCATTATTCTTACGCATATTCTTGTTCCTGAATTTCCTGTCTTTATTTTTATACTTTTCGGATTTGTTTTAACTCCATTTTTGAGCTACACATCCGCAAGAATGTATGGAATTACAGGTGTACACACAGGGGTCTCCTTTCCTCTCGTCAGAGAAGCCAGCTTTATCTTCAGTGGATACAAAGGCGCTGCCATCTGGTTTTCACCGATTCCATACTTTGATGTCGGCGGAATGAGTCAAGCATTCAAGCAGCTTGAACTTACACAAACCAAATTCACAAGTTACTACAAGGCGGAATTCACGGCACTTGTTATAATGTTATTCTGCAGTTTTCTGTTCTGGTCAATTATCTGGCATCTCTCGCCTATTCCTTCAGCAACATACCCGTACGTTCAGAAAATGTGGCCACTGAATGCAATAACACAGAGTTTGTGGATCAGTACTACGCTGGGAGAATCCGGTTCAAGTTATATAATCAGGGCGATAAAACCTTTTATCTTTATGTCATTTGCTATTGGAGGCATAATACTTAACGGAATTCTTGGAATTTTGAAGGTTCCAACATCTTTCTTTTATGGCCTTATTGGTGGCGTATCAATGTGGCCCCATTCCACCATTCCTCTTTTCGCAGGAGCACTGCTTGGTAGATTCTATTTTGCAAAGAAATTCGGCGCTGAAACATGGAGAAGATATACTCCCATAATACTTGCCGGATACACCTGCGGGGTTGGATTGATAGGAATGGTTTCCATTGCAGTGGCTCTTATAGCAAAAACCATTTATCAGATCATCTTCTGACGAACAAAGAATAGTCTGAATATCCAGAGTGCGCCGATAAAAAAACAAATCATGCCGTATATCTGCGTTGGATAAAATCCTATTACCGTAGGAACCAAGTCGCCACGAAATTGATCAAGCCAGTATCGCAAAGCGCCAAAAAAAATAAAATACCATGCAGTTTTTTCGCCATCCCTTTGTTTATCTCTGGAAAACAAATATAGAAGAAAAACTCAGAAAATCTTTTTATCAAGCAATCAAGATG
>JAMWBX010000074.1 GCA_023818725.1 Candidatus Omnitrophota bacterium | reverse complement strand
GCTTGTTTCCTCCATGGTTGCATTCTTTTATCAGAAAGAATATCATTACACACACAAACTCTTCCAGTTCTTATTGCCCTTGCTGTCGGACCTTTTCCTTCAAAAGATTGTGGGTCTAGAGAAATTTTTATGTTTTTGTAGTACTGTGTTTTTCCATAGCCAGCAACAGGAACAACACTTTTCTTTTCATAGTCAACCATGCATATCCAGGCAAGAATAAACTTACCTTCATCGCAGGCAATTTTACAGATTTTTTTAAACAGGTCTTCTGTATTTTTTGCTCTAACAATCGCCTTGTTAACCTGATAAAGAATTGTGTACATCCACATCAAATTTGATAATTTTTGTTTGCTTTCTTTTTCTTCTGTGATATCCCTGATAAAGGCGCCAACCCCGATTTCTCCTGTTTCAAGTTTCACAGGAAATTTTCTTGTTTCATATGTTCTATTTCCAGCTACCTCTTCGTTTATAACAACTCCTTTTTCTTTCAATGCCTGTTTATCAGTTCGACGGCATTGCCCTGCAGTACGCGGTTCCATCAGGTCAAAATCACTCTTTCCAATTATCTCCCTTACGCTTTTCTTGAAAAATTTCGAATATTCAGGATTCACATAGATATATCTGAATTTTGAGTCCTTGATAAAAGCCATATCTTTTGTGGAACCGATAAAAGTCTCGAAATTCCTAATGGTTGCTTGCAGTTGATTAAACGATTTAATTCTTTGAAGTCCAACAGAAACCAATTTTGCCGCGTTTTCAAGAAAACCGACTGTTTCCGGAGAAAACTTACTTTCACTTATATCCGCGCAGAACAATACACCAAAAATTTCATCTTTCGTCTTTAAGGGAAAACATGCAGAATACTTTTCTTTTCCATCTATCCTTGTCTTTGAAATCAAATCTTTTGATTCTTTTTTTGTTTTGCCCGCAAAACAATCCTGAATGTAATTTTGAAAGCCCTTTGCAAAAGGCTGTTTTTTTCTGTCATCTTTGAAAAAAATTGCCACACTTTCAAAACCAAACGATTTTTTAATTGCGGCTGCCACCTTTGAAGCAATTTCAGAACTATCAAGCGCTTCATTCAGAACTGAACAAATTTTTTCTTGCGCTTCATTTAATTTATCTATCACCCTGCGATGTGTGATATCGTAAAGAATAATCTGGATCATTTTTTCTTCTTTGCCAGCAAGTTTTGCTGCGCAATAAACATCAATCGGAGAACCATCCTTTTTTATTATTCTGAATTCAGAAATACTAAAAACAGTGACTGTTTTTAGAGAATTGAAAAGCTGGTCAACCGTTTTTTTGTCCTTTGAAAAAACAAATCTTTTAAAATTTTTGCCTGTCACTTGCTCTTTTCTGAAACCTGTCATGGAGATAAAAAACTGGTTTACATCATAAATTTTTCCATCAAGAAAACAGGCAACATAACCAGCAGGAGCGTTTTCAAAAAGCAATCTGAATCGTTTTTCTGATTCAATAATGCGGTTTTCTGCTTCTCTTTGATCTGTAATATCCCTACCCTCGCTGAGGGTTCCTGCTATTGTCCCATCCGGGTTTTTCAAAACAACATTTCGCCAGGCAATCAATCTTTCGCCTCTTGCTGTAAGAACTGGATTTTCAAAATACCTTCTCAAAATCTTTTTGCCTGAAACAAGATCCTGAAAAAATGATTTCATTTCCTTTCTGAACCGAGCAGGAATAAAATTGTCAAAGTATTTCTTCCCGATTATTTTGTTTACTGGATAACCAAGAATTTCGCATCCTTTTTTGTTTATTTTCAAAACACGCTGGTCTTTGCCAAGAACAATGAGCATTGTATCAGCAAAGTCAAAATAAAGTTGAGCGTCATTAATGCCGCGTTTGAGGATTTTTTCTTCTGTGAGAAACTCCTTCTTGATTTTTTCCAAAAAAGGCAGGTTTTTCGAGACCGCATTTGATTTATTTCTAAACTTCTTATTATTATAGAACTTCATTCGACCTCCATCCTGAAGAAATGATACAATTTTAATGTTCAACGGTCAACAGAATCTAATTCTATCTTCTGTTTGAACTCTATCCTAAAGTTGGATAAAATCTTGTATTATCCCATAAGAAACAGGAACTGAATATGACAGGACAACGAATTACTGTTTTATCTGTTGTGTTTACACTCATAGCGCTCATTGTTTTTCTCTGTGTCCTGACATTTTTCAGGATTTCTAAACCTGCGAGTAAATTGAGAAAAGAAGCAACCAGGTACGAACAGTACAAAAAGAATTTTGACAGTATGCTTTCTTTTATGAATCTAAGCGAAGTTAAAGAATTGCGGGTTATGGTGAATGACTATCATGTTGAAGTGGCTCAAAAATTTGGTGTTGGTGGACTTATCGATGAAACGGCTGTCATTAAAGCTGTGGAAGATGGGAAACTGATTCATCTGAGTGAAACAAGATTCTGGAGAATAAAAGAACTAAAAGATTCCCTGCCATATGTTACGCCTGACACTTTTAAACTCCTTCAACTGATAGGAGAAAAATTTCAGGAAAATTTGAAAAAAAATAATCTGCCGTTATATCGTTTCACCATAAGTTCTGTTCTGCGAACAGACGAAGGCCAGAAACGACTCACAAGAAAAAACAGAAATGCCACAAAAAATACCTCAAGCCATCAATTCGGCACAAGCGTTGATATTCTGTTTAAAGAATTTGATTACACTGGAGAAGACAATTTTACATTTAATTTTCTAAAGCGATATGGGCACAGGCCAGAGTTGAAAAAAAAGGAATTTGACGAGATGGGAATTCTTTATGCGCAGCGCCTGAAAACAATACTTGGCAGAACCCTTCTTGATTTGCAAAGAGAAGGCAAGTGCTATGTAATCTACGAAATCAGACAACCTGTGTTCCATGTTACTGTTGCCGCTAAATTCTAAAATTAAAAGATAGCGCCTGCATCCAGCCTGATATATCTGATAGCCCTGAAATCCTTTTCTATTGACCAGAAGACAATAAGAAATGTTCTGTCAGGAAGAACCAGCACATGAGGCTCTCCGAAACTGAAATTTGTCCATTCAGAATGAGTTATTGCTCCGGGCCTTTCTGCACGATATATCAGGTGATCAGTCTCAACCCTGAATTCGTTTTTTGAAACTCTGGCAACCGCCAGTCTTATACCAGCAACAATAGCCCTTCTCTGGTTATAAACAAATAAGATTTTGTCCTGTGAAAACGGTGCTACCGCTGGTGTCTGGCCCATAATGCCTGTTGGTTTTGATTCAGTCCATGTCCTGCCGTCATCAAATGAAAGTGCAAAAGGATTGGAATAATCGGAACCATCCTTCTGATTGATCTTCCAGCAGGTGCCAAAAAGTTTTCCGTCATCAATCTCAATAACCCATGCCTCAGCAGCGCAGGAGTCTGGTTCAATAAAACTCAACATATCAGTATGTGTCCAGCTTTTCCCTCTGTCCCTGCTGGTCAGAAGAATAACATGATTTCTCTTCACAAAAAGATCTGGATCAAATGTGTTGTAAGGGGAATAACACGCATGCCAGGAACCGCTTTTTGTTATGCACATTGCTCCTGGCGCCTCTGCCGCAGATGGCTCTGGTTTTGGAATTACGAAAAACTCTGACCAGCTGTAGCCACTGTCTTCAGAAATTCCATATATCAGCTGGTTTTCTTTTAATCCACAGGTTGCCTCTGACCAGAATGATTCTCCCTGCATATCAATTTTTGTGCGCGTGCCAAAGAAAAATAACTGCCCATCAGGGCTTCGACTGATTGAGCCAAAAATGCTGTATTCATCAGTAAGATGTTTCCATGGAAATGTCAGATTTTCCCATTTTTTACCATCGCGAGAACGCATCAATACAGGTTTGAAATCATTTATTCCAAGCCCTGATTGAACCATAAAAGAACAGATTATTTCATCGGAATTTAAAACGAATCGCGGACCACAAGCAACCGGAGCACCGGCGCGATTTTCAACCCTGAATACAAAACCGCTGTCAATCAACCTGAAAGATTCGTTCATTGATAAAGGAACTTATTTTTTAAATTAACCTTGAATGGCTGTGATGGCTTTGCCTGTTTTCCCTCGCTATCAGTGTAAGTAATAAAAAGATAAAAATCCACATCTGGCTTTAAGCCCTGAATTAAAGACCCTGATTGTGTTATGCCTGAAGCAATTCTTACAGCGCCTCTGCCATCTGGATATACACTTGCCCAGACATCATATGACCTTGCGTCCGGTGCTTGTTCGAAAAAGATATTACATCTTGTTCCATCAGGCATATGTTCAGGATCCTGGACCCTTATAATTTTTGCCGGCGGCAGGACACCAATTTCATAAAGATTGCTTATGGGATTTTCAAGCGCAGGCATTCCAGCAGGCGCTGGCATCCGAATTCTTGAAAGTTCAATGGCAGAACTTTTCATATCCTGCGCTGTGGCATACTCTGCATAGAGATCCCCGAGCAACACATCTTCATTGCTGGCAGGGACAAGTTCATTCCCATAAATGACAGAGCTTCTGCGCTCAACAATTATCTTTTCAAGTTTCAAAGGAAGATCCACAATTCCATCTCCTCCGAATGAGCCCCACCATGATGAACCAAGCTCTCTATAACAATCATATGGTGCGTTGGATGGCATCTGAAATTTAATATATCTCCATCCATCAAAACAGAAAAAGCTCATAGTCCTTATGTCATCGCAGTTCCAATCGTCTTTTGTTCCAATGCTGATCCACTTTTCACCCTTTGCGTCTCTCAACATAAACACCACTCTTCCCCAATCGCTTGCCGCATAAGCCCAAAGACCAATATGAGAAGGTTTTCCTGGTATTAGAACTGGTTTTGGTGGAACAATCGTTGTGTAATATGGCATCACCTTTCTATCTATTTTTTGCTTTTCTAGATGAACCCTCAGCGCCTTTTTTCCATATTTTTTATCAACCATTACAACCTGTGAGCTCATCTCTCCAGGAAATCTTTCTATCTGGAGTTTATGATTGTTTTCGTATTCATAATCACGTGCTGTAGAAATCTTCCAGCCATCTGCAAGGTTTGCGAGCCTGATTGAATTTTTTGAAGGAAAACTATCGCTATGGTCGGGCTCTCCAAGCGATAGTTCAATTGGTTCTGTCAAACCTTCAAGATACACAGGAGATTGTCCAATAAAAAATGTTGCTGCGCCATTTTGCTCTCTCAAAACTGTCACATTGTCATTGATATCATAAAGTTCAACTGATTTTCCTGGCGCAAGTTTTACGCTAACAGGCCTTTTGCCTCTCACTGTCCATAACACATAAACAAGCCTTCCTGTTTTATAGTGTTTGTATTCCTGGCAGTATGTTGAAGTACTTCCTGTCGGCACATACCTGATGAAATTACATCTATTGATATGTCTGGTTAGCGTCGCATAAGAAACATAGGCAAGTTTTGGCATTGCAAGCGGCAAACGGGTGCAATAGCCACCGCCATAGTGATTCTCTCCCCAGTAATTTGCGCAGTCAAAAGGAGCATTTGAACTGGCGTGATGGTTTATTCCGTAACCAATGAGAACCAGAAAGTTTCTCGTTGCTATATTTGCCTGGTCTTCAAAGCTTGTGTCATAATCCGCTGATGAAATACAGGTTCCTTCAACCACAACAAGATACGGGTCTGGTTTGTATTTTTTTATGTCCTGAAGGATCGGATACAACCTGTTGAGAACAACCTGATGCACTGGCTGTTCAGGTGTTCTTTCAAAACCTGGAAGATCCAAACCAACTCCATCAATTAATTCTCTTGCTTCAGGGCTCAAACGCAAAAACAACGCCGTATAGTGAGGGTCTCCATGCGGAAGTAAAATCTTGACATCCGGCCATTGATTTCTTACTGCCCTTGCTCCAAGCAGAAATTTTTCAAGCTGCGATCTGAACGCCTTTTCTTCATCCTGTGTCACGTGGTAATCGTTTCCATAATGCTCGGGCCATATGCCATAGGTTATTGGACCAATGCCTGGCTCAGGAAAAAACAGAATGTATTCTGGCTTATTAATTGCACTTTTTTCCACCTTATACTTTTTCAATTCTTCAATCAACCATTTCTGCGTCGCTTCAGGATTTTTCGGGTCATAGTACTTTGCATTTGCGTATGAAAAGCTATTTACATATATCACACCTCCATCAAACGCCTTATGAGAAACATACCCTAATTTTTCAGCAAGTTCCCTGATCTCTGGACTTGCTGTTCTGTAAGTAGAAAGATTGGTTTCAGCGCCTGCCTGAGCCATTACAATGAGTTCTGTTTTTAGATCCGGAGTATTATGTGCGCCGGACCAGTTCCAGTAACCAAAGATTGAACCCTTTCCTTCAGACCAGTTTCCTCTTTCTCTTGTGTCAGGATGAAGATAAGCAAAGTTTCTAAAACAGCTATACTCTTCGCTACCAGATGAACATATTACCTTCAGATAATGAAGCCCGTATCTTGTGGGATTTAAAGAAAGTTTTATTGAGTCGGATCCGTATGGCTTAATTCTTATGAATTGGGTCCTTGTGGATTTATCTATTCCATCATAGTCGGATATTGAAATAAA
>JAMWBX010000073.1 GCA_023818725.1 Candidatus Omnitrophota bacterium | reverse complement strand
GCTATACATCGGCCAGATAATGCACTCTGGTGACTGGGATCCACACCCCTCTGCTATCGGGAAACTACTGAAAAAAATGTCAGAAACTACAGGAGCATCTGTCTTCCTTGATAAAATAGCTATTGATTTGAAAAAAGATTCACTGAAGGATACGCCTTTGCTTTATATCACCGGGCACTTTAACCCCAATCTTTCAGACGTAGAGGTGAAAAAGTTAAGAGAATTTTTGCTTGGCGGCGGTTCGCTCATTGCTGACGCATGCTGTGGAAGCCAGGAATTTGCAGACTTTTTCAAAAGTTTGATGAAAAAGGTCTTGCCGGAGGCAAAGATTTCTGTATGGGATCCTAATCATAACATATATAAGGTACCTTTCAAGATTGAAAACTTTCATTATTCGTACCCTGAAAAAAATCCGCCCCTTCAGATTTATACACTTCGAGGAATACCGGTTGTAATATTTTCTCCTTATGGCATGGGAAGCGGATGGGAAGGAATACCCAGACCTTATACAAAAGAGATTGAAATAAATCAGGCACAGCAACTCGGAGTAAATATTATTACATATCTTATGACCAACTGAGGATTAAAATGGATGAGATTGAAACATTAGAAGAAATTGCAAGAGCAAAAGAAAGAATTGTCGAAAAAATGCATAATGTTATAGTCGGACAGGACGAGATCATAGAAAAGATTCTCATAGGGCTTTTTGCCGGTGGTCACTGCTTGCTTGTTGGCGTACCAGGACTGGCGAAAACACTGATGATAAGAACTCTTTCGAAAATACTTGATCTCAGATTCAAAAGAATTCAGTTCACTCCTGATTTGATGCCTTCGGATATTACAGGAATAGATGTGATTGAAGAACATCCAGAGACAAGACAGCGCAATCTCAGGTTTATACAGGGACCCATTTTTGCAAATCTTATTCTTGCTGATGAGATAAACCGAGCCCCGCCAAAAACTCAGGCAGCCCTTCTTGAAGCAATGCAGGAATACCAGGTCACTGCCGGCGGAAAGACATATGAATTAGAAAAACCTTTTCTTGTTCTGGCGACTCAAAATCCCATAGAACTTGAAGGTACATACCCATTGCCGGAAGCACAGCTTGACAGATTTATGTTCAGTATTTATCTTGATTACCCTGATTTCGAAGATGAAAAGAAGATTGCTGAGCATGAAGTTTTTCAGTCGATTCCTGAAATTCCTTCTGTGCTGAATGGCGAAAAAATTATTCATTTCCAGAATATCATAAAAAAGATTCCAGTATCAGACTTTGTAGTTGAATATGCGGTTAATCTTGTAAGAAATACCCGTCCCAACAATGGGAAATGTCCGGAGTTTATAAAAAACTATGTAAACTGGGGAGCAGGTCCAAGAGCTGCACAGTACCTTGTTCTGGCAGCGAAAACACGAGCAGGACTTCGCGGGGATGTCAATGTTTCAATTCACGATATCAAATACGTAGCACAAAGTGTACTCAGGCACAGGATATTCACAAATTTCACAGCTGATGCTGATGGAGTTGGCGCAGGAGAAATAGTTGAAAAGCTTCTTAATGTATTTCCTGAGTCAGGATTAAAATAATTCTGTATCTGGAAATTTTCACAATAAATGAAAAAATCTTCAGGAGTTTTAGACCCTAAGATTCTTGTCCGTTTCGGAAACGTATCTCTGGTCGCAAAAAAGATAGTTGATGGATTCATCGCAGGACTTCACCGTAGTATTCATAAAGGAGCCAGTATTGAATTTGCTGAGCACAGACAGTACACTGCGGGAGATGATCCTAAATACCTTGACTGGAAGGTCTACGGCAGAACAGACAGATTATATGTTAGAGAATTCAGAGAGGAAACAAATCTAAAAGCATACATACTTCTTGATGCCAGTAACTCAATGAATTACAGCTCAGATACAGACACACCGACGAAATTTGTCTATGCCAAATGCCTTGCGATATGTCTCAGCTATATTATGATGAAGCAAAACGACTCAACAGGACTTGTTGTTTTTGATTCAGAAATAAAAAATCTTGTAAAACCTTCTTCGACGCGTCAGCATTTTCATTTCCTTATTGAGAATATTGAAAATATTGAAACAGGCAAAGATACGGACATCGGAAAAACCATTCACAGAATTGCAAATCTCATTAAGAGAAGGAGTTTGATCATACTCATTTCAGACCTGTTTGATGACCAGGGTACAGTGATAAAAGGGTTAGCACATTTCAAACACCGGCATCATGAGATTATTGTTTTCCACCTGCTTGATAAAGCGGAAATGGAATTTCCATTCGAAGGATTCAGAGACTTCATAGACATGGAAACGAATGAACGAATTCCAGTGGATGCCAAGGCGATTCGCAATGCTTATAAACATATTTTCGGTCAGTTTCTTTCTTTCTATCAAAGGGCTTGTTCTGAAAGGAATATTAACTATGCAAGGGCTCTAACAAGTACGCCTTTTGACTATTTTCTCTATCATTTTCTGCAGTTGCGTTCGCGCAAGAGTTGAAAAAATAATATGGGATTTCTTCAACCATTATTTTTGTGGGGTCTGGTGGGAATTATTATACCAGTGTTGATACATCTTTTTTCACGAAAAAAATCCATCCCTTATTATTTCAGCACAATTAAATTTATCAAACTCATGCGCAAAAGAACCATAAGGCGACAGAGACTTGAAGAGATCCTTGTGCTTTTGTTGAGATCGGTTCTCGTTGCATCCCTTTTTATGGCAGCTGCCCAGCCGGTTAGTAAAAAGGCTTTTCTCACTGAAAAGGAATCATGGGTTGTACTGGTTCTTGACGATTCAGCAAGCATGTCTGCCGCAACAGAAAATCCATGGAAGAATCTCCAGGAGGCATCAGAAAAAATTCTTGCTACATTAAAAAAGGGAACCCATGTTGCTGCTATTTTTACAAGTGGAAGGCTAATTCCTTTTTCGACATCCAGCCAGCAAATAGCAAAGCAGATTCGCGAAGGACATGCTGGTTTTCATGGTCAAACACTTCAGCCGGCCATGGAGCAGGCATTTTCAATGCTGGAGAAAAAAATCGGTTATAAAAAGATATTCCTTATCACAGATATGCAGAAAACCGCCTGGGAAAACTTTTCACCATCGGGATTAAGAAAAGTAAATCCGGACATTACAATTGTTGATGCTGGAGAGGATGAAAATCATATAAATATTACAATAAAGGATTTTTATCCCGTGGCAGGTAAAAATACATATGTGTGCGAGATTACAAACTGGAGCAAACAAGAGATCACAACAGAATTGAAAATAACAGCAGACAGATATGAAACCGTAAAATCCATCACTATCCCAGAAAGAAAAACAACCGAGATCGAGGTCAAAATAGAAAGTGATTGCCAGACTATCAAAGTCGAGATTCCATACCCTGATGCACTGAAAGCCGATAACATCTTCTACTTGCAAAAAGAAACCGGTGAGCAAAAAAAAGTACTGGCCGCTGGTTGTGAAGGACCCTGTCTTTCCTATACGAAAGCATCGATGGAATCTGCGGGTACAATTTCAGTTGACACCAAAAACATAAACGAACTTTATAATATCGTACTGGAAAAATACAGAACAATTCTACTGGTAAATCCACAAAAATTAGGATTTGAGCTCAGACAGAAGATCATGGAATATATCAATGGTGGCGGTACCCTTGTATATTTTTTAGGGGACAGAGTCGCTTATAAAGATTTTAATTCAGATTGGGAAGCACAGGAAGTGGAAGAATTCTTTATGCCGGCTAAAATCAAGGGGAAAAGTGAATTCCTTAAGCCAGGCAGAGTTGCATGGGTTGCAACCGCACATCCTTTGTTTTCTGAATTTGGAGAGAGAACCATCGATTTTTTAAAAACCACAAGGTTCAATGCCTGTTTTTCGGTTAAAGAAGTAACAGGCGACATACTTATGAAACTGGATAACGGGTATCCACTTTTGTTAGAAAAACGAAGAGGCAAAGGAAAAATCTTTCTTTTCACGTTCACCCCACAACATCCATGGACAAATTTCCAGACAAAACCATTTTTTCCTGTAATGATGACTGTTATGGTTGAGTCTCTCTCAGGCTTTACTTATCCAACATCTGTGGGTGACCCTGTGGTGGTAAAGGGATCAGAAAACGCCGCTGCTGTAAGCATCATAAACCCGCAGGGCGAAATAAACATCATTACAAACACAAGTAAGACCCCTGTTTCTTACATACCTGACATTCCCGGAATATGGACATCAGTTTTCTCCAGCGGGAAAGGTCAGCAAAAGCAAATTACAGCTGTCAATATACCGTATCGGGAGGGAAACCTGTCAAAAATTTCTCATGGTGAAGTCAGGCCAATTTTCAGAAAGATGCACGTCAGCTTTATAAACAAAAACCGGATGCAAAAAATTATACTGGCAGAAGCAACCGGAGGTCAGATGATGGCGTTCTTCCTTGAAATGGCTCTTGCGATTCTTATCGCGGAGCTCATTCTCAGCAATATTTTTGCATTTGTGAAAGAAAGAGGAAGTAAAAATGTTTAACGTCAGCTTCAATACAGCGGCACCTTCTGTGATTGTTATTCTTTTCTATATGGCTGTGATCTTTGTAGTTGTCTTCTCGTATGCGAAATTGCTCCCGCGAAGAAAAGGTATATTTGTTGTTCTTCATTCATCTGCGACATTTCTACTTTTGTGCGCAATTTTTCAACCCGAGATTTCGATTTCAACAAAAATCAGAACGAAAAAGCCGATCCTGGTTCTTATAGACAACTCATTGAGCATGAATGCAAAAGACAGATCCGGAATTTCAAAGATTGATAAAGCAAGAGAGTTTCTTGTTAAAAACAGGTATCTGAAAAAGTATGGTCCTGTATATTATTCATTCGGTCACGAGTTGGTTCCAGTAATTGAAAAAGATATCGAAAGCCTCAAGGCAGACGCCAGCGCAACAAAAATCGGAACTTCCATTTTAGAGGCAGTAAAAAAACATGCAGGTAATTGTTCTGGAATTATAGTTCTTTCAGATGGCTATGAGAACCAATTTGTCTCGTGGGAAGAGATGAAAAATAAGATGGCTGTGCCTGTGTATTCTATTGGTATAGGTGAACCATCAGTAAAAGACATCGGCATATCAAGCGTTATAACAAATTCGCCTGTATACGAGGGCGAAACTGTTAAAATCAGTCCTGTTATCAGCCAGACCGGTTTCGATGGCGAAAAAATTGCTGTTTCGTTAAAAGAAAATGGTAAGCTTTCTTCTGGAAAAACAATTGAACTGTCTTCAAGCTACAATCAGGTTGATTTTGAAATCCCATCCCTTTCTCCCGGAGATTATCTGTATCAAATTGTTGTCCAGCAGGGCATTGGAGAAACAAACATTGAAAACAATAGTACGACTATTCTTGTCAGGGTTATTTCACCAGTAATCCAGATTCTTTATGTAGAAGGTAGCCTTCGGTGGGAATACAAGTTTCTTAAAAGATTTTTAGAATCTGACAGGAAAATTGATCCGGTTTTTCTGGTAAGAGTTGGCGAAAACACATTTCAGCAAACCGGCGGAAGATCAATTGATATACCTTCTAACATTCTCGGAAATGCAAAGTTCCTTCAAAATTTCCACATCATAATTTTTGGCGATGTGGATTTTTCCTCTTTTTCCGAGAAAGATCTTGAGAACCTCAAGGATTTTGTAGAAAAAGGCTCCAGGAGTATCTTATTTATGGGAGGAGAAAATTTTCTCAAAGGGCTAAATAGAAAACCGGCAGGATATATTTTGCCCATCACGCTAACAGGAAATGAAAATTCTTTCATCAATGGACCAATTAAACCTGTTGCTGGAAATGGTGCCAAAAACCTTCCAGTTTTTGAAGATTTGCAATCACTTCCCCCGGTCGACAGGATAAATGTTACAGGAGATGTAAGGCCCGGATGTGTGGTTCTATTTGAAAATCCTGAATTCAAAAATTTACCCATCGTTATAACAACAACTGCACCGGCCGGGAAATGCGTGGTTGTGGCAACTGACTCAACCTGGAAATGGTATCATGGAACTCAGCAGTCTGAAAAAATGGCATATGAAAAATTCTGGGGAAAAATGATAAGATTTTTATGCACACCTGAAAATTATCTTGAAATTGGTAATAAGGTTCCTGAAATTGCCATGGACAAGCGCGTGTACGCAAGAGGAGAAAAGGTTAGCATAAAATTTCTTCCGGGAACTCAAATTAAATCCTTCAATAGCTATGTGGTTTGCCCGGATAGAACCCGTGTGGGATTGCCTGTGACGGATAATATGGCGTCTTTTACTCCAGAAAAAGAAGGCGTGTACATCATTTGCGTTGAAACCGAAAAAAAGATAAATAAAAAAGAGTTTGTCGTTACAAAGGCTGGAAGCGAAATATTGACGCCAGGAAAAGATACAATTTTCTTGAGAAAACTCGCGGAAATTTCGGAAGGAGCGTATTTTGACATTGAAAATGCGGGTGACTTGAAAAAAGTTCTCAACGTTCGCAAAACAATTGCAAAAAAATCTCTGGCGATTTCGGATGATACAGAAAAATATCTTATTCCGGCAATTTTTGTGGCGCTGTCTGCTTGCTGGTTTTTGAGAAGAAGGAATAATATATTATA
>JAMWBX010000072.1 GCA_023818725.1 Candidatus Omnitrophota bacterium | reverse complement strand
TTCCTCCTTTTTTAAACATATTTCCCGCTGTTGAACTGAATCCTTCTTTCGCCTGTGCTTGTTACTCTTATGGCTGCCTGTTTTGTTGTAACCGGGCAGTTTTCTTCACATAGACCACAACCGGCGCATATTTCAGGATTAACAATGGGCCTACCCTGTTCATCCAGATATACTGCATGTACAGGACAGAACTCAAAACAGACCAAACATTCTTTTTGATGTGTCCATACCAGACATTGATTTTCATAAATACTGGCGGTTCCGATTTTTATTGTTTGCTGGTTTACATTTCTGATTGTTCCTGTTGGACAAACTTTGCTGCAGTTTTGACACAAGATACACCCCTTTTCTCTCGGAATTATTTCAGGAGTCAACCAGCTTTCAAAAGACCTTTCCAGCCGCACCTGCTTCAAACATTTTGCCGGACATGCCCTTATACACTGTCCGCATCTTATACATAACCTGTAAAAGAAGCTCTCCTCAATTGATCCCGGTGGTCTGATGAAGGAATTTTTTCTAGATAGCTTCATTAAAGGGAGGGGTGTTAAAATAGCAGTGATAACAGCAGTAAGGGATATAAGAAACTCTTTTCTATTCATCATTTTTTCCTGTTCTCTTTTTTTTTCTTATAATCCTTCCTATCAGTGTATAAAATCTACCGAGTGGACATATGCATCTGCACCATAGTCTTGGAAATAGTATGCTAGAGATTAAAATGATGGAAAGAAATACAAGCCAGGGTTTTATTTTTGTCATTGCCTGACCAAGGATAATAAGTGGATCGAAAATAAATCCCATGTAAGGGGTAGAAAGAATAAAAGTAGTTATGGAGGACACAATGACAAAAATAAGAACCCACAACCCAACCTTTCTTAAAATTTTTGGTGTTGCAAAAGAAGTTTTCCAGAACTTTCGGAAAACAATTAAATTAAGGAAATCAATACCTGCACCAAGCGGGCACAACCAGAGGCAAAAAAAATTGCCTACGATAAAAATCAAAAAAACCATAATTAAACCAGGCAACAGAAAAGATAAAAATTTCCCAGAATTGATAACAGCTTCCAATGCAAGTAAGCCGTTGAGCTTATAATAAATACTGATAGGTAGATTCTCCGGCAAAGGGAAAACACCTGTTTTGTGTAAAAAAAAGAAGAAAAAGAAGATACTAGTAAGCTGAACAAATCTTCTGAAAACTTGTCTTTTTTTCAAACCTTTGAATGTGCGTAAAATGTGTCTCTCATACATAGGTTAACCTGACCTTCGAAAGGTCTGCTCTGCCAAGGTTCATTTTCTCTGCAATCTGTAAATGCTTAACTTCAGAGGGATTTATCCCTAAAAGTGTTGCACCATAAGCATCAAGGGCAACAAAATCCAGTCCTCCAAATACAGTTCTTGTTTCTTTCACTTCACCAGGCCCCTGGGGTCCTTTTGTGAGAAGTATTCTTGTGGCGTCCACGATTGTAAGGGCTGGCTTCAAAAAAGAAGAAATATCAGCGATACACTGGTTAAGGTCTGTTCTATGGAAAAACCCCCTGTCTTTTACTGCTCCCATCCAGTTCTTCATCGAAATTGTTATTTTCGCCTGGGAGCCATGAACCTTTGCAACAGGAACATTGATAAGAACATCAGCATCAAGGATGTCCTCAAGGATACTAGCTTCCTTAAGGACTATGCCATCAGGGATTTCCACTGTTTTGAATTTTTCAGGACCTTTCGTTATTCCACCTTCTTTTTCAACAGCTTCCTTGATACCTGTTGTAACAAATGTTGTTTGCCAAGGATGGCACGTCACATCTGTTACAATCACAGAAGAAGCTCCTGCATTCTTACACATTCTTACCAAAGCTCCCACTACATCAGGATGGGTTGTAGCTGCTTGATCCGGGGTTCTGTTCCAGGCGATGTTGGGCTTTATTACAACCTTACTTCCTTTCTTAACAAATTTGTTGATACCGCCCATTGCCTTTACGACCCGGAAGGTCATTTCAGAGGGTGAACCGTCCTTGGAAATAAAAATTTCTGGCAACGACTCTGCTGCAAAAGATGGGACATGTGAAATTCTTGAATATTTCGAAGCGATTAATCCAAAAGTAGCCGAAATTGCCATCTTCAAAAATTCCTTTCTGTCCATAATGTCTCCTTTTTTATTGAATTTCAGTTACTTAGCAAATAAAATTTTAACCTTTTTCTTAATCTTGTCATTTCCATGTTTTGATTATAGCACCGGTCAGAGATACGGGCAAGTGAAAAACATGACTTTTTGTTTTTTGCACTGGGTTGTTATGAACAGATTTTTACAACGGCAGCTTGCTTATGAAGCATCTGTGGTTATTATTCTTTTTGTTTTTTTATCTTGGATTTAACTTAGATCTAATTGATTAAAATTTCCTACCTGTGGGGTTATCCTTAAAGTCCCCTGCCCTTTTTTATAAAATCTACCGAGAGAATTAAAAAGAGGAGCAGGCCAGCTTAAGAAAGAAAAAGCTCCTTGTACAGTATCTAAAAGTTCACACCAGTAATCTTGTCAAAAATTCTTCTGCTAATAATCGCTTAATTAACTTCACTATTTTTTGTTTTTCTTGATGTTTTTTTTCTTTTCCTCCACTGCTGCCTGGGCGGCTGCGTGTTTTGCGATGCATACCCTGAAAGGAGAGCATGAAACATAATTCATTCCGACCCTGTGGCAGAATTTTACAGAATCCGGGTCTCCGCCGTGTTCACCGCATATGCCTACCTTCAGATTGCTTCTTGTTTCTCTACCCCTTTTAATTCCAATAGAAATGAGCTCTCCGATGCCTTCTTGGTCAATAGTCTGGAATGGATCTGCCGGAAGAATTTTTTCCCCGATATAGTCAGGCAGAAAACTGCCTATATCATCTCTGGAAAAACCAAATCCCATTTGAGTGAGGTCATTTGTCCCGAAAGAGAAGAACTCGGCAACCTCCGCCATTCTGTCTGCTGTAATGGCAGCTCGTGGGATTTCTATCATTGTTCCAAACATATAAGGTATTTTTTTAAGACCAAGATGTGAACATACCTCTTTGTAAACGCGGTCAAATATTTTTCTTTGATGGATCAGTTCTTTAACATCGCATGTGACAGGTATCATAATTTCAGGTAGTGCCTTTTTCCCTGAAAGAATAAGCTCACCAGCTGCCTCGAGAATCGCACGAAACTGCATTTCAGAAATTTCAGGGTAGGTGATGCCGAGCCTGACCCCCCTATGTCCGAGCATTGGGTTACTTTCTCTCAGGGAATCTGCCCGTTTTTTTAATTCTTCAATATCGACATTTAGTTCCTCTGCAAGAGCCGAGAGTTTTTCTTCATCGTGTGGGACAAATTCGTGCAGAGGTGGATCAAGCAGTCGAATCGTAACTGGATAACCATTCATAACTTCAAGTGTGGCTTTGATATCGTTTTTCACAAATGGGAAGAGCTCGTCAAGTGCTTTCTTTCTTTCTTCCGGAACTTTACTCATTATCATTTTTCTAAGCAGAAACAACGGTTTATCGCTGCCTTCACCGTAGAACATGTGTTCGGTTCTGAAAAGGCCTATTCCTTCTGCACCAAATTTCAAGGCTTTTCGCGCATCTTCCGGAGTATCGGCATTTGCGCGCACCTTCAATTTCCTGACTTTATCAACTATTTTCATAAATTCAGCATAAGACAAGTTGTGATCAAGATCCACATCTACAAGAGGCAATTTACCGGTATAAACAAGTCCCTTGGTGCCATTAAGAGAAATCCAGTCACCTTCGTTTACTACAAGACCGTTTCTTGTTCTAAAAGATTTATTATCAGGTGCTATTTCTATGTCCGAACAACCAACGATGCAACACTTACCCCATCCTCTTGCTACAAGCGCTGCATGAGATGTCATTCCACCTTTGCTTGTCAATATTGCTTGAGCCTTGTGCATACCATCTACATCCTCCGGGGATGTTTCCTCCCTTACAAGTATTACCTTTTCCCCGCGTTTAGCCCACTCAACAGCATCCTTTGATGTAAAAACGACCCTTCCAATGGCTCCTCCTGGACCAGCAGGTAATCCTTTTGCAATGGGTTTTGTTGTTGCTTCCGCCTTTGGGTCAAGCATTGGCAAAAGTAGTTCCACAAGCTGGGAGGGGGCAACTCTAAGTACCGCAGTTTCCGCATCTATAAGTTTTTCTCTGTACATATCAGCAGCCATTCTGACTGCTGCGACACCATTTCTCTTTCCAACCCTGCATTGAAGTATAAAAAGTCTTCCTTTTTCAATTGTGAATTCAATGTCCAGCATATCCTTATAGTGTCTTTCTAGTTTTTTCTGAATCCTGTAAAGCTGTTGATAAACGTCTGGCATCAAAGATTCAAGAGTGGGCAGGTGCTTACTCTGTTCATTTTTTGAATATTCGTTGATTGGTGCAGGCGTTCTTATACCTGCAACAACGTCTTCACCCTGAGCGTTGCTAAGATATTCTCCATAAAACTGTGGTTCGCCTGTTCCTGGATCTCTTGTGAACGCAACCCCTGTAGCGGAATCAGCACCCATATTCCCAAAAACCATTGTTTGGACATTAACAGCTGTTCCCCAGTCATCCGGGATTTTTTCAATGCGCCTGTACTCGATTGCACGCTTGCCATTCCATGAAGCAAAAACAGCTCCGATACCGCCCCACAGTTGTTCTTCAGGGTTGTCTGGGAAATCCCTTCCAAATTTTTCTTTAACCAGATTTTTGAACTCTTCCACTAAAAATTTCAGATCTTCAACTGTCAATTGCGTATCGTTGTCATAGTTTTTCTGCCTTTTAAGTTCTTCAAGCTTTTCATCCATTAACTTTCTTATGCCCTTGTTATCTTCAGGTTCAATACCCTGCGCTTTTTCCATAACCACATCCGCATACATCATAATTAATCGTCTGTAGGCATCATACGCAAATCTCTCATTACCGCCGCTTTGCTTTATCAAGCCCGGAAGGGTTTTAGTGGTAAGACCAATGTTTAAAACTGTCTCCATCATTCCGGGCATTGATCTTCTCGCACCAGAACGAACAGAAACAAGTAATGGATTTTCCGGGCTCCCAAATGAACGACCCATAATTTTTTCTACCTTTTTCAAGGCAGCTTCAACTTCCTTTTTCAATGCTTTTGGATAGGTTTTTCTGTGTTTATAGTAATAGTTACAGACCTCGGTTGTGATTGTAAAACCAGGTGGAACAGGCAATCGTAGGTCAGGATGTCCAGCCATTTCTGCAAGGTTTGCTCCTTTTCCGCCAAGAAGATCTTTCATTTTTTCATTGCCATCTGCCTTACCACCACCAAAGAAATACACATACTTTGCCATTTTCCTTCCTCCGTTAATGAAATGAATTTTGGCGAGTACACAATATGCTATACCTTTTTTTCGATTCCGTCAAATTCCTTTGCGAAAATTTTATTCATTTTAGCAATGTCATTTTTTATGACGTTAGCCAGTGCTTCAATACTATCGAACTTTTCTGGATTCCTTATTTTTTTAACAGGAATTACTTCAAAAGTCCTGCCATATGAATTGCCAATTTCAGTTTCTGGAATATGTATCTCAAATGAAGTTTCTGTATTACTAAATGTCCGTGGTTTTCCGTAGAAAAAGACTGCTTTGTGAAATCTTTTTCTCTGCTTAACCATGCATGCATACACACCTTCTGAAAGAGGGTTGTTTCTGTTTTCCAGCTGAAGGTTTATTGTGGGAATTCCTATGTTTCTACCCTCTGCGCGTCCATGAATACATACTCCTTTGAGCGAATACCATCTTCCAAGCATCTTCGCTGCCTCATAAAATTTTGAGGATCTTATCATATTTTTAATTATGCTACTGCTTACAGTTCTTCCGTTGATTATGACGGGCTTAAGCAATTTAACTGTCACTTTTTTCTGGGTTGCCCACGATTTGAGAAAATTAACATCACCTTTTCGATGAAACCCGAATTTAAAATTTTTGCCAACGACAATTGCTTTTATTTTGCATAAAGAAGAGAGCATTTTTAGGAATTCGTGATGGGAAACCTTCATGATAGCAGCAAATTCAGCCCATAAGCACAATTCGATGCCATTTTTTTTGAAAGCATTCAACCTTTCTTTCCATGAGCTTATATTTGAAGCTGCGGGATAGTTTTTTATTGTGAAAATTGCAGGGATACAATTGTATTTTTTTGACATCTTAACTATCTCTGTGATAATTTTTTGGTGCCCTTTATGAAAGCCATCAAATTTACCTATACCAATCACGCAGCTCTTTAATTTAGAATCTTTGAAACGATTTATACTGGTGACCTTCATTTTCATAACTTATAAAGTTATTAACTTCATAACATCATAGAAAAAATCTCCACAAAATCTCCCAGGTTGTATGCAGTTTTCATGTTCCTGAATGCTCTTTCACAGCCTTTTACTGCTTCTTCCGCGAGTACTGGGATTTCATTTTCATTCACTCCGATGTCCCTTAGTTTTAGAGGAAGTTGCAACTGCCTATATATATCGAAAATTGAGTCGATACTCAGAATTTCTTCAATTTTTTCAATTTCGTCTTTATAATTGTGCATTTTAAGAAACTGTAGTGCGTAAGGAAGGCAGATAGCATTTGCTTTCCCGTGATGCATCTTATATCTTATGGTCAGTCCGTAC
>JAMWBX010000071.1 GCA_023818725.1 Candidatus Omnitrophota bacterium | reverse complement strand
ATCTTGATATCTTCTGCGGTTTTTTCTCCAACAAGAAGGTTATATTTCTTTTTGAGGTAATTGGCAATAGCTTCATCCATTTCATTACCAGCCACTCTCAGGCTTTTCGTCAGTACAAGTCCTCCAAGCGAAATTACGGCCATTTCAGTCGTACCACCACCTATATCCAGGATAAAACTTCCACAAGGTTCAGCCACTGGAAGCCCCACTCCAATGGCAGAAGCCATAGGCTCCTCAACAAGACGAACAATTCTTGCTCCTGCTTTAAGCGCTGTCTCCCTCACCGCTCTTCTTTCAACGCTCGTTATGCCGGAGGGAACTGCAATAACCATCCTTGGCGGCATAACGAATCTGTGCCTCGGAGACCTTACCTTATTAATAAAATGCCTTAACATTGCCTCGCACGCATCAAAATCAGCAATAACACCATCCTTCATCGGTTTCATCGCAATGATGTTGGCCGGAGTTTTTCCGAGCATCTTTTTTGCTTCTGCTCCAACGGCAAGCACTTCCTTTGTATCACGATTGATTGCCACAATTGATGGCTCCATCAGAACAACACCTTTTCCCCTTAGATAAACTGCCGTATTTGCTGTTCCAAGATCAATACCAAGGTCGTTTGAAAAAAATCTTGCAATTGGCACCATCGGAAACTCCTTTCATGTCCTGACTATAGTTTTTCTTTTGAATTTTTAATAACATTCATCAATGCCCTCACAATATTTTCATCAAATTGTTGCCCTGCATTTTCTTTCAGTTCCTGCAGTGCATCTTCAATTGTCATTTTCTTACGGTATGGCCTCTCAGAAACCATCGCGCTCAATGCATCAGCAACAGCAAGAATCCTTGCCAGCAATGGAATTTTTTCTCCTTCAAGACCTTCAGGATATCCCGTGCCGTCGAACCTCTCATGATGGTAAACACAGGCCTCAATTTCCTCCTTTCTGATTCTCAGGGGTGACAGAATTTCCTTTGTAATCAGGGGATGCTTCTTTATAATTTCAAACTCTTCACAGGAAAGAGAGGTTTTTTTTGAAATAATTTCATCTTTTATGCCAAGCTTACCTATGTCATGTAAATACGCAGCATTTCGTAAACTTTCCAGGTTATCGCCGTCAAGGCCAAGAGCTTTTCCAATGGCAACAGCATAATAGGCGACTTGCTCAGAATGATTTTTTGTGTAGACATCCTTTGCTTCGAGCGAATTCACAAGAAACCTTATCGAATTGATATAAGAATCCTGAAGTTGCTGCAACAACTTTGCATTTTCAAGAGCAATTCCAATCTGTGTTCCGAAAACCGAAAGAAAATCCAATTCCTTATCGTCGAAACTTCGGTTTTTTGAATAAAACCTCAGTATACCTATTATATCCTTCCTCCCCAGAAGCAATACTTCAAAACAACAGCTGTCAATCCGTCTGCAGGAAGAACCGTCCTTCTTATATAAACAAGCATCTGATAGAGAAATAACAATAGGAAAATTTATATCCGTGGAACTTCCTTTTGTGCGGCGCAGGAAAAATCTTCCAGTATTATCATCCATGAAATAAAAAAGTGCGAGGTCCGGTTTTACAAGATTATAAACAAGGTCAATGACTGCGGTACATAGTTGTTCAATATCGGTAATAGAAATTAATTTTTTATTCAATTCGAGAATTGATCTAATTACTTCGATTCCTGAAATTTTTTTTACCAGTTCATTTATTCTAATATTTCTCTCAATTGCTGACATCAGTGATTCCAGTGTAAAAGGCTTTGTAATAAAGTCACTAGCGCCTTTTTTTATTGCCTGAACTGCGATTTCAACCGAGGCAAGACCGGTGCAGACAATTATAGGCGGAACTTCTATTTCAAGATTTTTCAGCCTTTCAAGAAAAATCATCCCATTTTCACCCGGAAGCTGAAGGTCAAGAATAATTAAGTCGAAATGATCTTTTTTCAACAAATCAATGGCGAAGGAGGTATCCTGCTGAACCTCAACTTCATATGCGTGTCTTACCAGAATCTCCCTATAAAGATTCTGAACTGCAACGTTATCTTCAATGACAAGTATTTTATTTTTTTTCGATCCCATATTTTTCAACCTTATAGCTTAACATGCGACGGCTCATCTTTAGATATTCTGCTGCTTTTGACTTATTCCAGAAAAATTTTTCAAGGGTCTCAAGTATTAGTCTCTTTTCAAACTCTTTTACTTTTTCCTCAAATGGAATATTTGCTTGGTCGATTAGTTCTTCCTTTCTTATCTTTAGTTCTTCCGGTAAGTCATCAACATCTATTATATCCTTGCTTCCCTTTAAAACCAAAATTCGCTCTACCATATTTTTTAACTCTCTGATATTTCCTGGCCAATCATAGGAAAATAGTAATTTTTCAGCTTCCGGTGAAAAAGCTTTCGTCCTAGATCCCATCTGCTTCCCAAATAAAGAAAGAAAGTAGTATGCAACCGGAAGAATATCTTCTCTGCGATCTTTCAAAGGAGGAACATTAATAGGAATAACACTTAGTCGATAAAACAAGTCCTCGCGAAACCTTCCCGCTTCTATTTCTTTTTTCAAATCTCTTGATGTCGCAGCAAGAACTCTGGCCTCCAGCTTAATTGGTTCATTTGAGCCAACCCTTGAGAATTCCTTTTCCTGCAAAACTCGAAGCAATTTTATCTGTAATGAAAGAGGCATTTCTCCGATCTCGTCAAAAAAAACAGTCCCTGCTCCAGCAACTTCAAGTTTTCCAGGCTTGCTTTTGAATGCACCCGTAAATGCACCCTTTTCGTATCCGAAGATTTCGCTTTCAAAAAGCGTTTCAGGTATGGCCGCACAGTGAATTGCAACAAACGGGTCACCAGTTCTCGAACTCTTTTTATGGATAAACCTTGCAACAAGTTCTTTACCGCTGCCTGTGGGACCAAAAATCAAGACAGAAGAATCGTATGGTGCTGCTTTCAAAGCAAGAGCAAGAACCTCCTGCATCTTCTTACTTTCACATACAATGTCTCCACTTGATTTTTCAAGTTCATCAGAAAAAAATTGAATCTTCTGTTTGACTCTTAATTGATCAGAAACCTTTTTTGCGATAATCCGTATTTCCTCCACATCAAAGGGTTTTGTGAGATAGTCATAGGCTCCCATCTTCATGGCCTCTACAGCCGTTGAAACCTTTGCAACCGCTGTCAGCATTATAACAGGCATATCAGGATAACTCATCCGGATATCCTGCAGAAGGCTTATACCATCTTTATCCGGTAAAAGAATGTCAAGAAATACGATGTCTATCTCGCCACCTGAAAGAATCTCAAGAGCTTCTTTCCCGGAAGATGCAATCAAAACATTGTAACTATCCGAAAGGACAAGCTTTAAAGATTCCTGTACACTTCTTTCGTCATCTATAACAAGTATTTTTTTCATTATCTTGCCAGAGGAAGCGTAAGGATAAACCGTTTCTCGCCAGTTGGCAAAGATTCTGCCCTGATGGTACCTGCGTGTTGTTCTATAATTTTACGACTTATAGCCAGATTAAGAGAAGTCAGCGCATTAAGATGATTCGAAAAGGGTTGAAAAACATCTTCCATTGATTCCAGATTGATACAGGTTCCTGTTTCTTCGATCTTAATTTCAATAACATTATTACTTGTCTCCAGAGAAATTCTTATCCTACCCCCATTTTTTGTATCCTGAATGCAGAAGTCAAGGAGAAATTCGATAGCTTCCAAAAGCCTCAAGCTATCTACCTCTGCTGATATATCCATACCATCTTTTGAAATAACTTCTGCAGAAGGAAATTTCTCCTGAATCTTTTTCATTACTTCTAGAAGGTTGATTCTACTTAATGCCAGAGGTTCTCTGTCAGCAAGCTGTGCAATCTTTTCAACAAGCACTGCCAATCGTTGGATTTCGTTGTTTACAACACTGTAAAACTGAGTTCTAAAGGACTCGTCTGAAAATTTTTCCGGAAGAAGACAGGCAAAGGTTTTTATCGCGACTAGCGGATTTTTTATTTCATGAGAAAGCTGTGCGGCAATATCCTGCCAGTACTGATTCTGCTGGGTTTTTTTCTTTTCATTTTCTAATTCTTTCGCAAGCGTTATATCCTGAAAAATGACTGTAGTCCAGACCGCATCATTATTCTGTTTGATAAAATCGCAGCTCATCCCGATCCATTTTTTCAATGTTTTCATAAAAAACTCTTCTCTGTTGAATCTTCGCTTATTAATAACCATTTCTTTTATCTTTGAGGCAAATTCAACACCACATTTTTCTATCGATGAATTAATAACGTCCTCTGCTTTCTTCTCCAGTATTGATTCTGCATGTTTATTGAAAATCATCACATTGCACCTGTCATCAAGAACTATAATTCCAGTAGGAACGTTTTCAAGTATGATTCTTTGAAACTCCTTTTGAACAATGATATTCTGAAACAGAAAAGCATCTTCAACAAGTACACTCAGGTATGTTACCACGATAGCAAAAAAATGAAGGGCGTTATTATCAAAACTTTCTCCTGTTATTCTGGATCCTAACGCAAAAAAACCGTATATATGGCCATCCCGATTTAGAAGTGGAAGAATCAGATTTGCCTTTAGAAGATTCATTTCTGAAGAAATTTCCGGATCATTCTGACCTTGTTTGTAAAGAATTTTTCTTTCTGAAACAAGCCATCTGTAAATTGCGCTGCCCTGATTAAATCTGATAGTACTGAAAAATTCTTTTTCAACGCCGCTTCCGCTATGGAAAACAAACATATCTTCTTTTTTTACAAAAAAGGAAATACCGGTCAAGAAAAAATGAATTCTGAAAAGGTTGGTTACTGAAGAAACAAAACTTTCCGGATCTTTGAAATGGCTTATAATCAAATCACTCAATTTCTGAAAAAACACATTTTCCTGAGCATTTATGTAACCTGCCTCTTCTTTTGAACCAGGTGACTGTACTTTTTTCATACTTCTAGCTTCTATTAAACTATTCGCCCTTTTCAGGGCATATTTAAATTTTTCAGGGTCAAATGGTTTCTCGATAATTTCATATACTCCTGAATCCATCAGGCGCCTGGAAAATGGACCAGAAAAATCCACCAGCGCGATAATCGGAACATCAGGAAAAGTTTTTATTATAGTTTCAACAACCTCATATGAAGAAACTTCCTTACACTTAAAATCCATAACAACAATGTCAGGTTTATACTTGAATATTTCATTCTTCAGATTTAACGGATTAACAGTTATAGATAAAAAATCATTTTTCAACAGAAAACCAAGAGTGTCTGCAATAGCTTTTTCTTCAATAACCAGCATCACAAGTTTCATCTGAGTTCTCCTGAATTAACAGGAAGTCGAACAAAAACCTTTGTCCACTCACCAAATTTACTCTCAACGTGAATCTTTCCATTATGCTGAGAAATAATCTCATTAACTATTGTCAGCCCGAGGCCTGTCCCATCGGCTTTGGTAGTAAAAAGCGGATCGAAAATCTTATCAAGATATTCTGGTTGAATTCCCCGACCATTATCACAAACTTCAATAACGACGCTATCAGTATTCTTTTTAATAGAAATGCTGATTTTACCAAACCCGTTTTCCATCGCTTCGGCACTATTGAGTAAAATGTTCAATAGCGCCTGTTTAATTTTTTCCGGGTCAACGATAATATCTATGGCATCTGCGTCTGCAGTCATAGTAATATCTATGCTTTTGAATTTTTCCTGAGCTGATACAAGAATCATTATTGATCTAACAATAGAAACCAGATCAATTTTTTCCATTTTCGGTGGCCCTGGTTTTGCAAATGCAAGCAACTGTTCAACAAGTTTATTTATTCTCTCGATCTCAGGGATTACAATTTTTGTGTAATTTAACCTGAACTCTTCATCATTAAACTTCTCCGGCAAAAGCTGTGAAAAGGTTTTCAAAGCCACAAGTGGATTTTTGATTTCATGTGCAATACCTGCAGCAAGAATTCCCAGGGATGCCAGACGCTCATTTCTTTCAATCTGTTTCTGCAGACTTTTCAATTCAGAAATATCTGAAAAAATCAACTGCGCCCCGAGTATGGCCCCATCTGATGAATAAAAACACGTACCACTTGCTATCAGGGGCACCGTATTGCCATTTCTGTTAAACTCAGTCTCAATATGTCTAATTCTTTTTTTACTGACTAAAAGTTCAGTTAATAATTTTTGTATGCAGTGCGGTAAAACATCTTTAAACCTTTTTTCCAGAACCTCTTCTTTCCTTAATCCTGTAATCCTTTCCGCCTCTTCATTGAAAATGATAATATTTTGATCTTGGTCCACGGTAATAACCCCGTCAGGCAGGTTTTCAAGTAACGATTCCTGGTGTATCCTGTCTTCCCTCAGAGTACTAGTAAGATCAACCATCTCAATAAAAGTCCCCAGATATAATGAAAGCAAATTCAACACGCTTCTTTCCCGACTTGAAAAACCCGTTTTTTCTTCCTTTGCTTCAAGCAAAACAGCACCCGTTGCTCTGTTGCGAAAAATTATTGGTACAATAAGCTCTGCATTATATTTTTTCATTTCTTCAAGCACCCGATTTATACTGGATCTTTTCGAAAATCTCATAAGCTCGTCCTTAAAATGAGTAAATGGTTCTGATTCAAGAAGTTTCAGGATCGAAGAGTTATCATCAAATTCAACTCTGTATATGGAATCTCTTTTTAATTTTGAAAAAATTCTTTTTGTAGATTCCTCCTGTTTCAGAACAAAAACTGGTTTTTCGCTGATGTGAGTTTCGTCACTAACTATGCCCATCATTGCAGAAATACTTTCTTCAACTGTGAGGGAACTACCCATAAGTAGTCTCATTCTTAACAGAATG
>JAMWBX010000070.1 GCA_023818725.1 Candidatus Omnitrophota bacterium | reverse complement strand
ACAGAATGGGAAGAATTTAAGAAACTGAATTTTGATAAAATTCTGAAGTTAATGAGAATGCCCTATCTCATAGATGGAAGAAATTTTCTTGACTTAAGGAAGCTTAAGAAATCAGGATTTATTTGTTGCGGAATTGGGAAAAAAATGGATTGAATATGAAAAATCTTGTTATTGGTGGAGCGGGCTTTCTCGGAAGCAATCTTTGTGATGCACTTTTAGACAGGGGTGATAAGGTTATCTGTATTGATAACTTTATCACAGGTTCTCGCAGTAATATCGAACATCTAAGAGATAATAAAAATTTTCGTTTTATAGAGGCAGATATTATCACATTAGATATAGAAAAGATCAATTTCCCATTTGTTCCTGATATCATTTTTCATCTGGCAAGTCCTGCTTCACCAAAGGACTATATTTGTTATCCCCTTGAGACATTGAGGGTTAATTCCATAGGCACAGAAAGATGTCTTAATCTTGCTCTTAAAACGGGCGCAAAATTTCTTTTTACCTCAACCTCAGAGGTTTATGGAGATCCTATTGAAACTCCTCAGAAAGAAACCTACTGGGGAAATGTTAATCCTGTTGGTCCAAGGTCTGTATATGATGAGGCGAAAAGATATGCAGAGGCACTGATTATGGCATATCAAAGAATTTACAAAATTAAGGTGTACATACCAAGAATTTTTAATACCTATGGACCCCGCATGCGACTTGATGATGGAAGAGTAATTCCAAATTTTATTGCGCAGGCGATTAAAAAAAATCCCCTGACAATTTACGGAGACGGTAAACAGACAAGAAGTTTTTGTTATGTGGATGACCTTATAAAAGGGTTGTTGCTGCTTGTAGAAACGGATTATCATATGCCTGTCAACCTTGGAAATCCAGACGAGTTTACAATAATAGAGCTGGCAAATAAGATCAATGAGATTACAGGACTCAATCTGCCGTTAGAATTTCTTCCTCCTGTTGTTGATGATCCGAGAAAAAGAAGACCTGATATTTCCCTTGCGAAAAAGCTTCTTGGATGGGCACCAGCTGTTAATCTTGAAGACGGTTTGAGAAGGACACTTTATTACTATATGAAGGGCGAAAAATGAAAAAAATTCTTATTACCGGCGGTGCTGGCTTTATAGGCAGTCATCTGTCTGATCTTTTGATTGCCAAAGGTTACAGGGTAACCGTCTTTGACAATCTTGACCCACAAGTTCATCCCAAAGGGGAAATTCCTGGCTATTTAAATAAAAAGGTTAGATTTATCAAGGGAAATGTAGTTGATTATAATGCTTTAAAAGACGCAGTTTTAGCTAATGATTGTATTTTCCATTTTGCCGCTGCAGTTGGAGTGGGACAATCCCAGTATCAGATTTCAAAATATGTTAATACAAACATCTGTGGCACAGCAAACCTTCTTGACATACTTGTCAATACAAAACACAAGATAAAGAAGGTTATTGTTGCCGCTTCAATGAGCAGCTATGGAGAGGGACCTGCAAGATGTAATAGATGCGGGATTTTCAAGCCTGAGCTAAGAAGATTGAAGGAAGGGAAAATTGTTAGAAGACATTCATACTGGGAAATAAAATGTCCTGTCTGTTCAGCAATATGTTTTCCCGTGCCAGCAGACGAGAAGACTTTTTTGAATCCCAGTTCTATATACGCGATCACTAAAAAGGTTCAGGAAGAGACCTGCATACTAGTCGGTAGGACGTATGGAATTCCTGTAGTTTCTTTAAGGTTTTTCAATGTTTATGGCCCACGGCAGTCACTTTCAAATCCTTACACAGGAGTCGCAGCCATATTTATCAACAGAATAAAGAACAATAATCCACCTGTTATATTTGAAGATGGATTGCAAACAAGGGATTTTATATGGGTACAGGATGTTGCAAAAGCTTGCATTCTTGCTTTAGAAAGCGAAAAATCAGACTATGAGAGTTTCAATGTTGGCACAGGAAAACCTATTAGTATTCTTGAAATAGCAAAAATTCTAATCAGACTTTCTGGCAAAGATATAAACCCACATATTACCTACAGATTTAGAAAAGGAGATGTGAGACATTGCTTTGCTGACATTTCCAAAATAAAGAGGGTACTTGGTTTCGAACCAGAAATATCCCTTATTGACGGGCTAAAAAGGCTTGTTGACTGGTCTGTAACGGCAGATGCCGGGGATCGTTTTGATTCAGCACTTAGGGAATTGCAGAATAAGAACCTTGTATGAAAGAAAGAAAAGTCTACCTGAGTATAATTATACCTGCGAGAAACGAACAGGATTCCATAGTTTCAACAATTGAGCATTTTTCAAGCCATATTGATACTTCGCAGACAGAAATAGTTGTGGTTGATGACCATTCGACTGATAACACTGCCGGAGTAATAAAATGTATTTTACAGGATAAACCCTTTGTGATTTTTGTGAAAAATATTAATAAACCTGGGTTTGCAGGTGCGTTAAGGACTGGGTTCGACCATGCAAGGGGAGAATACGTCTTACCTGTAATGGCTGACGGTTGCGATGATCCGGAGACAATCCCTTTGATGCTTGAGAAAGCAAAAGAAGGTTACGACCTTGTTTGTGGTTGCCGTTACATGAAAGGTGGTAAGAAATATGGAGGTCCTTTCTTGCAGGGGTTTTTTTCAAAACTTGTTTGTTTGTCTTTGTATCATATTGCCAGGATACCTACAAGGGATATTACTAATGCATTCAAATTGTACAGGCGTCGAGCTCTTCAGAATATTCAATTAAACGAAAACGGTTTTGCCGTTTCAATGGAAGCTGCCCTGAAATTTCATTTAAACAATTGCAAAATATGCGATGTTCCCACTGTATGGCAGGGGAGAAAAAAAGGCAGGTCGAAATTCAGGTTAACAAGGACACTGCCATATGTGAAACTTTATTTATGTGCTTTGGGGAAGAGATGGAAAAAATAGATTTATCTGTGATTATACCTGCGTTTAACGAAGAAAAAGCAATACAGAATACTCTTGCTACAGTATGCAATTTTTTCAAAGAAAAAGGCTTGAGTTTTGAGGTTGTTGTTGTTGATGATGGGAGTTCTGATGCAACTGCATTAAGAGTGAGAGAAATGATGAAAGATAATTCATTCGTAAAACTTGTTTCTTATCCAAAAAACGCAGGAAAAGGTGAAGCAATCAGACAGGGTGTAATGGTTTCAAAAGGGGACCTTATTCTTTTTTCGGATGCCGATTTGTCCACGCCGATATCAGAAATGGAGAAATTTTTGCCATTTATTCAGCAAGGCTATGACATAGTTATTGGTTCAAGAAGAATAAAAAATTCGTTGATCACCAGAAAGCAACCTTTCCACAGAAGGATTTCCGGTAAGGTTTTTCAATTACTTGTGAAATATGTATTGAGGCTTCCTTATGAAGATACGCAATGTGGATTTAAAATGTTTAAAGGCTCAGCCGCGAAAAAGCTGTTTTCAACGCTTGCTCATAAGGGTTTTATTTTTGATGTCGAAATAGTTTACAAAGCGCATCTTGCTGGCTTGAAAATCAAGGAAATAGGTGTTATATGGGCAAATGACCCAAGCACAACGGTGAGGTTTTTGAAAGATTCTTTGAAATGTTTTATTGACCTGATCAAAATCAGGATTGGAAAATGAAAAACAAGTACACCATGATTTTGGCAATTGTAATAGTTCTGTGTTCCTTTCTGTTATGTATTAAAGGCATCAGGTGGGGGCTCCCTGATAGCATTATGAAAAAATTCATGATAAAACCCACTGGAATTTCTCACGAGTATGTCAAAAAATCCTGGCAGATTTCGAAAGAGCTTCAGAAGGAAAAACTTTCTCGCTCGATCTTCAATAACTTAAGGTCTTTTCATCCAGATGAGCATAATATATTGAAAAGCATCGCATCGATGTCACCCGAACGATTTGATTTTAATCCCCATTTTTTTGAATATCCCTCAGGCTATATTTACTTAGTTGCGATAACACTGAAGGCACTTTCATCAACCGGTTTTATAAATTTGGGCTATGATATTGATTATTATTTTGAGCATCCTGAGGAAATGGCAAAATTTTACATTTCAGGAAGGATTTTGACTGTTTTAATGGCCATTGCCGGTCTTGCAATCTTTATTCCTGTTGCAGTTGCACTATGCGGAAAAAAAGGTGGTTTATTTGCTGTCGCGTGCCTTGGCCTATCACCTTTATACATTATCAATAGCCATTATATGACGGTTGACATCCCGATGGTCTTCTGGCTATTTGTGTTTCTTTATTTTGCAGTGTCTTTTATGAAAAATGGCAAAAAGTATATGCTTTTTTTTGCTGCTTTCTTTGTCGGAATAGCCTGTGGAACAAAGTATCCTGCAGGCGTTTTTATATTTACCTTACCCTTTGTTTACCTTTATGTTTTATCAAAGCCCTGCAGAAAAATGTTGATTGATGGATTGTGGTGCTTTCTTATTTTTCTTTCAGGTTTTTTTATTACAACACCTTATGCATTGCTTTCATTCCATGAATTTAGAAGGGACATATTTTATCAAACAGCAGCCAGAGGTATTGGTGCTAATGTTTTTATCAGCATACTATATTTTTTCCCAGAACTTTTTCTTGCTTTATGGGTTGGCATTTTTGCGGTTGTTTTACTTTTTATTCCTGCGATCTTCTTACAGGCCCGTCGAAGAAATGTTTTTGATAGATTGGTTCTCACCTGCCTTGTTTTGTCTATGGCTCCCCTGATGATTGCAGGAGGTTTTAAATATGCAAGGTACTACTTGTTGATTCTTCCATTTTTGAGTTTAAGCGCAGGTGCTTTGTTTGAGGAGTTTTTCAGAGTTAGGAAAAAAGGCATCCGTTTTGTTTTAGTAATAAGCTCCATTTTTCTTATGATTGCCTGTACTGCAAAGTCAGTGGCTTATTCAAGTCTAATGAGCAGACTTGATGTTCGGTTAATATCAGCCGCTTACATAGACAGTGAAATACCCATGGGAACAGAAATTGTTTTTACAAAGGATCCATGGATATTTGAGGTGCCACCGGTAAATCCATTGAAATTTTCTGTCTCAGTAATTGACGAAAGATATCTCAAGACAGCGTCTTCTAAAAGCTATCTGGTAATTGGTGAGCTTCAGTATTTTCTCACATCTGGAAACAGAAAAATGGAAATGGAAAAAGTAATCCATAATCTTGCCCAGAATGGTTTTGTTCTAAAAAAAGTATTTATGGATTACCCCTGTTTTGGTCCATTTCGCTTTGATGAAAACTGGACCATTCATGATATGCTTTATACACATCCCATAATCATGTTATTTTATAAATTATGATAAGTAGAATTTTCTACTACAAGGTTCCAAAGGAATTGATTGCTGTAAGACCTGCCGAAAAAAGGGAAGAAGCAAAATTGATGGTAGTTAATCGCGTCAATGGCGAGATCAGACACATGATTTTTAAAGATATCGTGAATTTATTTGAGGAAGGGGAAGTTTTGCTTTTGAATAACACAAAGGTAATTCCTGCAAGATTGTATGGAAAAAAAATCACAGGTGGTAAGGTGGAAGCACTTTTATTGAAGAACAAGGGAAAGAATATCTGGGATGTTCTTATTCGCGGAAAGGTGAAATGTGGAACAAAACTGGTTTTTGACAGGATTTCGGCTGTTGTTATTGATAGAAATCCAGACAGTTCATGGGTTGTTAGTTTTGATGCCAGCCAGCATGAATTGTTCAGCATAGGGAAAATACCTGTTCCTCCATACTTAAAAAGATTGGCCGATGAGCGAGATGAATTTGACTACCAGACAGTGTACGCAAAAGAGTATGGTTCTGTGGCAGCGCCAACTGCTGGACTTCATTTTACAGAAGATATTTTGAATCAGATGGAAAGAAAGGGAGTAAACATTGCTTATTTAACTTTGCATATTGGATGGTTTTCTTTCCGCCTGATAGATAAAGGCGAAAACAGCGTACTTCCGGAATACTTTTCTATTCCTGAAACCACTGCAGAAATTATAAACAATGCTATCAGCTCCGGGCAGAAGATATGCTGTGTCGGAACAAGCACTAGCAGGGCGATTGAAAGCTCGTTTAAGGATGGAAAGATTATTGCTCAAAGCGGATTTACAGATCTCTTTATAAAACCTGATTATATTTTTCACTGTGTTAACAAAATGATAACAAATTTCCATCTCCCTGGCTCCACGCATCTTTATATCGTCTGCGCATTCGGGACAACAGATTTGATTCGGAAAGCATATATGACAGCAATCGAAAATCGTTACAGATTTTATTCCTATGGCGATGCAATGCTTATAATTTAATAAAACCCAGCATTGTGATAAAATTAACACGCGATGTTTTCTTTTGAAATAAAAAAATCAAATGGATCTGCAAGAACCGGAGTGTTTATTTCTCCGCATGGGAGGGTTGAAACTCCGTGTTTTATGCCGGTGGCAACTGCTGCCAGTATACGTCTTTTGACTTCTCAGGAAGCAATGGAGATGGGTTTTGATGCTATCATACTGAATGCTTACCATCTTTTTGTTAGACCAGGTATTGATGTTATAGCCGGGGCAGGAGGAATTCACAATTTTATGAGATGGAGTCGAACTGTTATTACTGACAGCGGCGGGTTTCAAATTTTTAGTTTACCTGATTCGCACGTATACGAAGATGGCATTGTTTTGAAATCCCCTGAGAGTGGGGACACCCTGTATTTTACACCTGAAAAAATTATCAATATAGAAAACAAAATTGGAGCTGATGTAATTATGTGTCTTGATTATTGTCCCAAAATCTGGGATAATTTAAATGAAATCAGATTGAGCGTTGAGAGAACAGTATCATGGGCGACAAGATGTAAAAAAGCACATTCAAGACAGGACCAACAACT
>JAMWBX010000069.1 GCA_023818725.1 Candidatus Omnitrophota bacterium | reverse complement strand
GACAAAGGCGCCTGAAAGTCCTTCATTACTTCAGGGCTATCTCCGACAACTTTTATTTCCGGGATTTCATAAGCGCCTGTGTAGATTCTCAGAAAAGGAATCTGGCTGATTTTTAATCCAGCGCAGGCAGCGCAAACAAGATCAACACACACAGCATTTTTTCCTGCGATAAGGTAGCCATAGCGTCTTTTTCTCCCTGATGCAGGTCCGTTTCCATCCATTATTTCAACTGCGTCCACGATATTGAAGATGACTCTGTCCTGCAATAATCTGTACAGTTCAACAATAAACCTGTTGAACATTTCAGGCTCAGGAAACTTAGTATGCAAAAGTCCTTTTGGATAACCGGGAATGAGCCCATAAATATTTTTCATTGCGCAGGTTAAAACTGTGATATTGTGGGTCTTGAATTTTGGAAGATTGAAAACCGGTTTTTTTAAGGCAAAATCTGAAACAGGAAAAGAGACATTTCTGCCAGAGACATTGAGATTGAATACAGTGCTCTGACCTTCAATCCTGACCAGCGTAGCGTCTGTTTTTAGAGAAACATTTTTATAACCACAGGTTTCCCAGTAGTGCTCAATAGATTTTTGAGTATTCGGCGGGCTGTCCCCGATATAGACAGGTTTCGGCAACATTTCTGAAAGCGCTTCAATGATTGCAGGGTGGGTGGTTACTGCCTGATCAGGACTTCTTGCTGAAAGCATATTTGGCTTCAGCAACACTTCAGAAGAAAAATCCGGATTAAGCAGTTCAAAAACTTTTTCAATGGCTTTCCTGACTGTGTTTCTGGAATAATCAGGGCATCTTACAATCGCAATTTTCTCGGGCATTTTCTGGCTTATTGTTCAGAATATTATACCACCTAAACTGAAAAATAAGCCCGCCGTCAAAATTATGATGAATCAGGGCGCACATTATGATATACTTAAACAAATGGACAAAAGACTGTGGCTTTTGATATTTGTATTTGCTATTTTCTGTTTCATTCAGCCAGGCAGTTCTGCAATAAAACCCTATGAAGACGAAAACTGGACAATTGCAGAAAATATCATTGATGCCCGGATAAATGAAATTCTTAATAAGTACAACGCAAAGATGAGAAATCCCTGTTCTGATTATGTTTTTATCAGAAGAGTTTATCTCGATGCTGCAGGAAGGCTACCGACACTTCAGGAAATAGACGATTTTATAAAGGACAAGAAACCAAACAAAAGAAAAACATTGATAGACAATCTTCTTGAAAAGGACGATTTTGCGCTTTACTGGTCTATGAAATGGTGCGATATACTCAGAGTAAAATCCGAGTATCCAATAAATCTCTGGCCAAACGCTGTCCAGGCTTATCACAGATGGATATACGAGAAAATAAGAGAAAATATGCCCTATGACAGGTTTGCAAGGCAACTTCTTACTTCAAGCGGAAGCAACTTTCGTGTTCCGCCGGTAAACTTCTACAGGGCAATTCAGGGCAGAAGTCCCCAATCCATAGCAAAGGCGGTTTGCCAGACATTTATGGGCATTGATTTTGAAAAACTTCCGCAGGATCAAAGGGAGAATCTCGCATTATTTTTTTCCCGCGTCGCATACAAAAAAACAATGGAATGGAAAGAAGAAATAGTGTATCTGAATCCTGAACCCGCGAAAAAAATCAGGACGGCTTTTATTGATGGAAAAAGTGTGGAAATTTTTCCTGAAGAAGACCCGAGAATTGTTTTTGCGAACTGGCTTATTTCGCCTGAAAACAAATGGTTCAACAGAAATATCGTAAATCGTATCTGGGCATGGATTATGGGCCAGGGCATTATTGAACCGGTTGATGATACATATGGAAGGGATACCCCAGGAAAAGACTTACTTGTTTTGCTGGAAGACGAACTTATAAAATCAGGCTATGACCTGAAGCATCTGATCAGGATAATTCTTAATTCCCGCACATATCAGCAATCTTCAATACCGACGCGGGACACAAAAAATTCTGAGATTCAGTTTGCCTTTTATAAGGTGAGGCAGATGGAGGCAGAGGTTCTTCTTGATGCTCTTTGTTATATTGGTGGAAAAGGAGAAGAGTATGTCAGTCAGATTCCTGAGCCTTATACCTATATCCCGAGGGAAAACAGAAACATAGGACTTGCTGACGGAAGTATCACCAGTTCTTTTCTCATAACATTTGGCAGACCATCAAGAGACACAGGCCTTGTAACGGAACGTTCCAGCAAACCAACAGACAAACAGCGTCTTTATATGCTGAATTCCTCTGATATCCAGCGGCGTATTTCTTCAAGTTCTGAACTGAGAAAGGCCATATCTCAATTGTGGAGAGGTAAAAAGGAAAGTATCGACACTATTTATAAAATTCTTCTTTCCAGGCCAGCAACAGACGAGGAGATTTCTGTTATGGAAGAATACTTTAGTACATCAGGTGTTCAACCTTATCAGGTGGCCGGCGACATTGCCTGGGCTTTGATAAATAGCAAGGAATTTATCTTTAAACACTGAGGGAAAAATGAAAAGCAGAATAGTCTTAGTGTCAATTTTTTGCGCAGCCGCGATGACTCTGGCAGCAGGTGATTCTTTACAGAAAACAAAAGCAAAATCAGTTATTCAGATATGGATGTGGGGCGGCCCATCTCAGAATGATACCTTTGACCCAAAGCCAGCTGCCGGATATGACTATTGTGGGCAGTTGGACAAAGCAATACCGACGAATGTCCCTGGAATAGAGATAAACGCATCTTTGCCAATGCTGGCAAAGATTGCGGATAAGTATTCGATAATCAGGAGTATGACTCATGGCATTAATGGACATGAGTCAGCAGCATATTATATGCAGACAGGACATAAGCCAGGCACCGGGCTTGTTTATCCGTCTCTGGGGGCCATAGTTTGCGCTTTTAAAGGAAAGACATATGCTGGAAAAATTCCACCTTATATTGTTCTTACCCAATCGCAGGGAAGGTTTTCAGAAGAGGGATTTCTGGGTCCATTGTACAAGCCGTTTGTTACAGGCGGAGATCCAGGCCGTCCAGTATTTGCGGTTGAAGGTATTGTTGCCGAAGGAATAACCCAGCAGCAGCAACAAAGGCGTCGCGAGCTTCTTGGTAATCTTGATAACCTTGGCAGATTAATGCCGGACTATCCTGATTTTGTTCTTTTTGATCAGGCACAAAACGAGGCGTATGAAATGATTCTTGGAGAAACAAGAAAGGTTTTTGACCTTTCAGAGGAACCGGATGAAGTTAGAAATAGATATGGCAGGAACTGGTTTGGTCAGACATGCCTTGTTGCAAGAAGGCTTGTGGAAAAAGGTGTGCCGTATATCACAATAAATTATCCGGGCTGGGACACTCATAAACAACATTTTCAGACAATGCAAAGGAAACTGTCTGAATTTGACCAGGGTTTATCAGCGCTTATTGAAGATCTTGAAAAACGGAATTTGCTTGAAACAACGATTATATGGTGCAGCGGAGAATTTGGAAGGACTCCGAAGATACAGTGGGAACCACCATGGAATGGTGGAAGAAACCACTGGGGGCATTGTTTTTCTGTGCTGGTGGCAGGAGGCGGGTTTAAGGGTGGATTTGTTGTTGGCGCTTCTGATGATAAAGGCGAATATGTGGCGCAAAGACCTGTGTATCCTGAGGATTTGCTCAGAAGTATTCTGAAACTGATTGGGATTGATCCTGATGAAAATCTTCCAAATGACAGGGGAATCGATGTAAAGGTGTTGCCATATCCCGAGGGATATTCTGGTCAGGGTGAACTGATAGAAATTATGGGACTAAAATAATGAAGATATTAATTCTGGTGCTTCTGATATTTTCCTGCTGCGGTTTTTCGCAGGTCAATCAGCCATACATTGGTTATGTGTATCCGGCTGGCGGACAGGCAGGAACCACTTTTTCAGTAATCATCGGAGGACAGAATCTAAAAGGAGCAAATTCTGTATATTTTTCAACAGGTGGAATAAGCGCTAAAGTTATTGATTATCAGGGACCTTCAGGTCCATTAAACCCATTGCAATTAGAAGAATTAAGACGAAAGCTTCAAGAAATCAGGGATAAGCGAGCGGGCAAAAAAATCTCAGAAGATACAAGAACAGAAACAGAGAAACTGGTAAAACTACCGGATATTCCTGAATTAAGAGATCTTGAGAGCAAAACCCCAAAACAACTTTCTCTGATTTATGAAAAGTATCTTAATCGAGAAAACAAGCCAAAACCGCCGATGGCTGAAGAACTGCAACTGCAGATTACAATAGGAACCGATGTTGCGCCTGGTGATTATGAACTATGGCTTAAAACACCCGCAGGATTAACAAATCCAGTCATTTTTCAGATTGGTAAATATCCGGAATTTTGCTGCACATATAATCAGCGCAGGTATGAAAACGAAAATATTGACAGGGAAACTGAAATACTTCAAATTCCTTGTGTGTTAAACGGAAGAATAATGCCGGGCAAGGTAAATAGATTCACTCTTCGTCTTGAAAAGGGCAAGGAAATCTTTATTATTGGCCAGGCAAGAAAACTGGTTCCATACCTTGCAGATGGGGTCCCTGGATGGTTTCAGTCGGTTATTGCTCTTTATGATGAAAAGTGGAAGGAGGTTGCATATGCTGATGACTATTATTTTCAGCCCGATCCTGTGATAGAGTTTAAAGTTCCTGAAACAGGCATATACTTTCTGGAAATCAGGGATTCCATATACAGAGGAAGAGAGGACTTTGTCTATCGCATATATGTGATGGAAAAACAGGAAGCCGGAACTCTTTTCCCGCATCTAATCAATCCTGTTTATGGACTGGATGAAAAGCTTTCACAGTTGCCTGAGAATGTAAGAAATCTTCCAAAATTTAAGGAAACCGAGCAGAACTTACCTTTTGCGCAGTCAATTTCAATTCCTGTATTGATAAAGGGTTGCATAGATTTTCAAAGAGATATTGACACCTATCGCTTTTTTGGCAGGCAGGGAGATACGATTGTTGTTGAGGTTTTTGGAAGAAGAATCGGTTCTCCCATAGATTCCCTTATAAAGCTGAAAAATCAAATGGGACAAATTATCCAGTGGAATGACGATGCAAAACAGGATGTTGAAAACGGGCTTTTAACCCATTATGCGGATTCATATCTGATGGCTAAACTTCCATACACTGGAAACTATACACTGGACATTATTGATGCGCAGGGTCAAGGTGGCGATTCATACTACTATTTCTTGCGTGTAAGCAAGCCATTACATGATTTTAATCTGATCGTAAGCCCCTCTCGAATAAATGCACCCGCTGATGGCAATGCGGTGATAAAGGTTTTTGCTGTCAAAAAGGACGGATGGGACCAGGATATAGAACTGAGTATCAAAAATTGTCCTGATGGTGTTGTTCTTGATGGCGCAAGAATCCCTGCTGGAAGAGACAGTGTTCGAATGACCTTGAAGGTACCTTACAGCTATGCCGAACAAAACTTAACCTTAGAGATTGAGGGTGTCAGTAAGATTGACGGAAAGGAAGCGATTCGTACCGCGAAAGCGGCTGAAGAAAAGATGCAGGCATTCGCTTACTTTCATCTGGTTCCATCAAAATACCTGGTTGTTTATGTGAAGCGAACAGGATTCAGGCAGTTAAAAACCAGTATACAACAGCAGGGTGGCGTGAAAATTCCAGCAGGCGGCTCTGCCATAATAACCTGCGAGGTAGAAAAATGGTTTAATCCGGGATCATCAATGTCTTTAAGTTTTGAATTGAATAACCCGCCTGATGGAATAAAAATTGCTGATGTTAGTTTTGAAGCAGGAAAATACATTCTTACATTAAGCGCTGATAAAAAACTTTCAGGTTATAGAGACAACCTGATTATAGAGGTTTTTGAGGAAGTGGCTCAGAAGCAGGGCAGAAAAAAAACTCCAGCAGGATTTTTGCCTGCGATACCTGTTGAAGTGGTGAAAAATGAATGAGAAAGTTGGGTTAGTTGTTAAAAATGCGTTTCAATCTTCTGGCGCGAAAGTATCTGTCGCTTATTCTGGTTTTTGCGGCAGGAGCGGAGTTAACGAGTATCATATTACAATTGTTCCAGAAAAATATGACTGCATTTCAAACCAGATTGAATGGATTCAGGAGTCCTATAAAAAACTTCTTGAGAAATTGAATCTTAAGTTGGATTCCTGTGTTTTCAGAAGGTTTTCCTTTAGCGATCTCGCAAATCAACATCAGTACATTAAAACTCATTCTTTTTTAAACGAAGCGCAGAATAATTGTGCAACTTCTATTATTTCTCAACCCCCTGGACCTGATGCAAAAATTGCGATGTGGGCGTATCATATCTTTGATGACGGCTCGTTGAATTTTAACGATAATGGTTTAGCAAGGCGCAAAACGATTCATTTCTGGGATACCAACATTGCCTGTCCTGAATGGAAAACCGTTTATCAGCAGACAGAAGGCGTTCTTTTGAAATACAAAAATATTTGCGAAAAAAGAAAAATGAGGCTTTCAGAAAACCTTATCCGCACCTGGTTTTTTGTTCAGGATATAGATCACAATTACAGAGAGTTTGTGGAAGCCAGAAAAAAATTTTTTGCTGAAAACGGGCTGACGAGCGAAACGCATTTTGTTGCAAGTACCGGTGTTGAAGGAGCATCCACGGATGTCAGGGCAAAAATTTCAATGGATGCTTATTCAGTTTCCAGGATTGTACAAAAACAGGTGCAGTTTCTTGTGGCTCCTGAATACATAAGTCCCACTTATGTCTACGGAGTAACCTTTGAAAGAGGAACTGTGATACATTACAGTGACCGCAGACACATACTGATATCAGGTACAGCAAGCATAAACAACAAAGGAGAGATAGTTCACCAAGGCAATCTGATAAAACAGTTTGACCATACATTGAAAA
>JAMWBX010000068.1 GCA_023818725.1 Candidatus Omnitrophota bacterium | reverse complement strand
CTGATGGCCCTGAGGCAAGGGCACTTGCATATTGTATTCAGGGATTATATGAGAAGTGGATTAAAATTCTTGAAAATGAAAAAGTTCCCTTCGGAACGGTAATTATAGACGCTGGCTGGTCGCCTCGTGGTGTTTGGCAACCAAATAGAATTCAATGGCCAGATCTTCGCGGTTTCATAGAAAGACAGCACAAAAAGGGTCGAAAGGTTCTTTTGTGGATTGCAACATGGTATACAGAAGGTCTCCCTGACAAATGGTGTATTTTTTGTGGAGAAAAAAAACTTGTGGCTGATCCTGAAAACCCTGAATATCTATCGTTCATCAGAGAAAACATAAGAAAACTTTTATCAGGCGCAAAGGACTGTTACAACGCGGATGGATTCAAAATTGACCAGCTTGCATACACGCCGACTGAAAGAATGCCTCTTGGCGGAGAACATTTTGGCAGACCAGTAATAATTGGTAGATCTCATCCTTCAGTCAAGCATAATGGAAGTTTATGGGGCTGCGAGCTGCTGTACAAGCTTCAAAAAGAAATATACATTGCAGCAAAAAATACAAAAAAGGATTGTTTGATAACAAGCAGTACAGTAAATCCATATTTTTACGACACATTTGACATGGTTAGATTGCACGATACCGGCCTGATATTTCCCGATACGGATGTTTTTATGGCAATGAAAGCTAGGGCAGACCTTTCCAGCTCTACCCTACCCTCTCATCCCATTGATACCGATAACTGGGTACATTCGTACTATGATAAGTGGCTGGATTACACAGTAAAAAGTAAGGATATTGGAGTGCCATGCATATTTTACGCTGAGAGATTCGTTGTAATAAGGCCTGAACGAAAGGTTATCCTGATCAAGAGGGACGACCTGAAAATAATTGCCGCATCCTGGAGAAAATACATCAGAGGACTTTGATCTTTATCTGAAGAACTGCTTTTCAATAAATCTTTTGTTAATTTCTATAACTGTGGGCCTTCCGTGTGGACAAACAAGGGGCTGGTCGCATGAAATCAGGGAGGTCTTTAATGTTTCTGCTTCTTGGTTTGATATTTTTTCACCTGCCATAGTTGAATTCCTGCAGGCTTTTTTCAAAAGCGTTTCTATGTCGAAGTTAATATTACTTTCAGCAAGGATGTTTCTGACCGCCTGAATCGGATTTTTAATACCTTCAGGGCAAGAATAAATGGCAATGGTTCGGTCATCCCACTGGGTGCTAGCGAATCCAATTTCTTCCAGTTTTATTTTTCCCCATGATTGCCATGCTATTATTTCATGTGTTGACAGCGGTATGCTTGCTGGGATCAGCAACTGCTCTGTTTTTATTTTACCTTTTTTCGCCTGGATAAGGAGGTTTTCAAATGTTATTCTCTCATGGGCTGCATGATAGTCAACAAAAAAAATGCAATCAGAGGCCTCGAAAATTAAATATGTCTGGAAGACTATTGCTACAAATTGGGATTTAAGAAACCGGCTTTTGAAGTCGTTATGGTTTTGTGTTTCAATCTGCTTTTGAAAAAAAATTGTCTTTTGTGTTTCTTCTTTGTGATACGATTCAGTTTTTTCAGATATTAAGGTCGCTTCAGATTTAATTTCTGATTGAACTTGTAAGATTTTTGGCCTCGGTTTTTTAATGAGATTTTCTTCAAGCACACTCTTTGTAAGATTGAGTAGATCTGCTTCATTTTTTATTTTCACTTCTCTCTTTGAAGGATGGACATTTATATCAACATCTTCTTTTTTCAGGTTGAAAAAAAATGCAAATACCGGGTAAAATTCCGCTGGTATCAGATTGTGATAGACACCGTTGATTGTAAATGATAGTCCGCTATGTTGAACTGGTCGATTATTGACAAAAATAAACTGCATGTCCTTTCTGGGTCTGTATAAGTTTATGTCGCCGACAATTGCTTCTATGGAAACGGTATTGTCAATAGACTTCCAGAAAATTTCAAGAAGATGCTGCGGGTTGATATTAAAGATTTTGCTAATCCTTGACTTTTTGAGTTTCTCACATGGCAAATCGAAGATCGTCTTTTTGTTATGAATAAGTACAAAGTGGAGTGATGGGTATACGATGGCATAAAGGACAAAAAAATCTAGGATCTTTCGAAATTCGGTTGCATCTGACTTAAGAAATTTTCTTCTAACCGGTACATTTGAAAAAATGTTGTGCACTTCTACCTCAGTCCCTTTTTGCATGGATACAGGCTTGGGTTCGGTTTTTTTACCATTTCTTATGTGCACTTCCCATCCTGTTGGTTCATCCGCAGTTTTCGTCCTTAAAAAAACCTCTGAAACCGAAGCAATACTGTAAAGTGCTTCTCCTCTAAACCCCATACTGCTAATTCGAAACAGATCTTCGAACCTTTTTATTTTGCTTGTTGAATGCCTGTGAAATAATAATGGGATATCATCTTTTTCGATGCCAGTTCCATCATCCCTGACAACGATAAGATCTTTTCCACCTCTTGTTACATTGACAACTATCTTTCTTGCACCTGCATCAATGGAATTTTCAATAAGTTCTTTTAAAATAGAGGCTGGTCGTTCTATAATCTCGCCTGCTGCAATTTTGCTTATCAGTTCTTCAGGAAGCGTCTGAATCTTTCCCAATTTTTACTCCTTTTACTCCAGCAATTTTTTCCACTGGTAGATTTTTTGTAGTGCCTGAAGTGGGGATATTTCATCAGGATTCAAGCTTTTTATTTCATTTTTTAGTTCTTCCAGCAAGGAATCTGTCTGTCGGCTGAATAAAAAGAACTGCTGTTTTTCTCCATATGAAAACTTTTCTCCCGACTCAAGTTCTTTTAAAATCTCTTTTGAACGCTCTATTACTTTTGATGGAATGCCTGCCAATTTTGCCACATAGATTCCATAACTCTGATCGGTTCCACCGGGAACTATTTTATGGAGAAATATAATTTCTCCCTGCCACTGTTTTACTGCAACATTGTAATTTTTTACATAAGGATGTGTTCTTTCAAGTTCAACTAGTTCGTGGAAATGTGTGGCGAAAAGTGTTCTTATTTTTTTTTCATAGAGATATTCCGCCACGGCCCAAGCAAGGGATAATCCGTCATATGTGCTTGTGCCCCTTCCTATCTCGTCAAGAATCACCAGACTTTTTGGGGAAAGATTGGAAAGAATCGATGCTGTTTCTGACATTTCCACCATGAAAGTGCTTTGGCCTTTTGCAATTTCATCATGGGCGCCAATTCTTGCAAATACCTTGTCCACAAGCCCGATTTTTGCGCTGGAAGCAGGTATAAAGGAGCCGCTTTGCGCCATTATGACAAGTATGGCTACCTGCCTGATGTAGGTTGATTTTCCTGCCATATTTGGTCCAGTAATTATTAACATTCTGTTTTCTCTGCAATCAACAAGTGTATCGTTTGGTATAAATCTATTTTCGATAAAGGATTCAACAAGCGGATGTCTTCCATCCTTGATTATGATTTCATCGAAGTTGTCGATTTCAGGTTTGACATATTCCTTTTCGCGGGCAATAATACAGAAAGAAACAAGGACATCCAGCGCAGCAATTGAGCTGGCAAGTTGATGTATTTCTTTCGAGTACTCCAGAATCTTTGATACAATTTCTTTTACAATATTATTTTCAATCTCGACGATTTTTTGTTGAGACGAAAGCATCTTTTCCTCGAAATCTTTTAACTCAGGCGTTATGAACCTTTCTGCATTAACAAGGGTTTGCTTTCTAGTATACCTATCAGGTACAAGATGCAGATTTGCCTTACTTATCTCAATATAATATCCAAAGACCTGAGTGTATCCTATTTTTAGCGAACCTATGCCTGTTTTTTGTGCTTCTTCTGACTGGTAGTTTTTTAGCCACTGATTTGCATTTTCTTTTATATTTCTGTAAAAGTCGAGCTCTGCACTGAACCCTTTTTTTATAATCTCGCCTTCGGGCGAAGTCGGTGGAAGATCTGGATTTATTGCCTGGTTAAGAATTTCGCGCAGTTTTTGAATATCGCCGATCTGAAAATATCTGCTGGTATCGGAGATTGGCTCAAGAACTTTGCTTACATCAGGAATTTGATTAAGAGTCTCTTTAATAGCAACTATATCCTTTGGATTCAAGTATCCGCTACTGAGCCTTGAGAGTGCTTTTTCAATGTCATATGTTTGTTTAAGAATTTGAACAAGGGATGTTTGAATATTTTGATTGTCTTTCAGAATCATAACTGCCTGTTGCCTTTCCGTGATTTTTTCAACATCCTTTAGAGGATGCATAATCCATTCTCTCAATAATCTTTTTCCTGCGGCTGTGTTAGTTCTGTCAAGTACTTTAATAAGAGCTTCAATCTCGAGGCCTTTGATGGCAGATGGTGATATGTAGACATACTCGGAATCATCATAGAGAGCAATTTTGTCTATGTGGTGCATCCGGGTTTTTGTCAGTGCTCTTACATATTCCAGCAGCCCTCCTGTTGCTCTGATGGCAAGTGGTTTTCCCCGTAGGTCAGTGACATCTACAGACTGAATTTCGAAATGTTCACAGATGTTTCTTATTGCGGTATCAAGATTGAACTTCCAGTCTTCCTGACTGCTGAGGGTGAAATTTTTGGCTTTTCCTGAGATTTCTTCCAGTATTGTGGAAATCTGCTTATGATTTGACTCAGGATAAACTATCTCGTAAACAGGCATTTTTGCCAGTATTCCTGCAAGGTTATCGCTGCTGGAGTATTGATTTGCCCTGACTTTCCCCCCTGTGGTTTCGAGAAAAGCAATCCCGATACGATTTCGGTCAAGTACGACTGAAATCAAGCACCTTGCTATTGAAGTTTCGTCCAGGTATGTTCCAGCGCTTATGATTCTGACAACCTCTCTTTTAACAATACCTTTTGCCTTTGAAGGGTCTTCTGTTTGTTCGCATATGGCAACCTTAAACCCCTGTTTAATAAGCCGTCCAATGTATGAGTCAGCCGCGTGAAATGGGATTCCACACATTGGAATTCTGCCTGCTTTTCCTGCATCCCTGGAGGTTAAAACAAGGTCAAGAATCCCTGATGCTTTTACCGCATCTTCGTAGAACATTTCATAGAAGTCGCCCAATCTGAAAAACAGGATGCAATCGCTATGCTTACTCTTAATTTCTCGATACTGCCTCAACATAGGAGTAAGGTTTTCCATACTTATTAAAGGTTGTGATATAATTATCAGGACCTATCTATATTACCATATTTCAGACTGGGATTGTAGATGAAAAATTTGCTTAACAGAATTTTTGATAACCTTACTTCCTATGTGCCAGGCGAACAGCCACAGGAAAAAGGATTTATAAAGCTTAACACAAACGAAAACCCTTTTGGTCCGCCTCAAATAATACTTGAGAAAATCAGAAGCAAAGTTGATGCCTCGTTGAGAAAATATCCTGACCCTCAAGCGAATGAACTTAGAAAAGCCATAGGAAAACGTTACGGGTTTTCGCCAGAATGGATTTTTGTTGGGAATGGTTCTGATGAAATTCTCAGGTTAAGTTTCAGCGCTTTTTCCAGCGTAAATGAGAAAATAGTTTTCCTTTATCCGAGTTATCCCCTTTATGAAACAATAAGCATTATCTCTGACAGAAAGCCAGTAAGAATAATGCTAAAAAAGGACTTCAGCATTCCTGAAAGTTTTGTTGAAGATTTTAATGATTGTATGAAAATTATTGCAAATCCTGATTCTCCTTCAGGCAGACTTCATTCAGTAAAGAAAATTGAAAAAATTGCATCAGTAACAAAAAGAGTAGTTGTAATCGATGAAGCATATGTTGACTTTGCAGCATATAACTGTCTGAAACTGGTAAAAAAGTTCCAAAATGTTATCGTTTCAAGAAGTTTTTCAAAATCCTTCTCACTTGCGGGAATAAGACTGGGATATTGCTTTGGAAGGCCTGAGTTAATTTCCGCGCTATTTTCGATTAAGGACTCCTACAATGTTAATATATTGTCGCAGGCAGCTGGAATTGCCGCAATGGAAAACTATGGCTATGTTTTGAGAAACTGCAAGAAAATCGTAAAAATTAGAGAATATCTGGCAGGTGAACTTAATAAATTGAATTTTTATGTGTTTCCTTCGTCCGCCAACTTTTTACTTGTTCGTCCGCCCAAAGATACAGCAAAAAATCTTTATGAATTTCTTAAACAAAGAAAGATCCTTATACGATATTTCTGGAACATCAAGGAACTGGAAAATTTTGTCAGAATTACCATTGGAAGCAAAAAAGAGATGAAACGGCTTTTGAATGGTATTAAGGAATTTTATGGCAATTTATGAAAATCTTTATTTCGCACCCTCAGGCAGACACTGGAAAAAAATTGGTATAAAGAAGAAAGCAGGAATTCTTGTTCCTCTTTTTTCTGTGCATTCTTTGCAAAGTGCAGGAACTGGAGATTTCTTTGATCTAAAATTACTTGTTGACTTATGCGTGAAAACAAAAAGCACAATTCTTCAGATTCTTCCTCTGAATTATGCTGGATTTGATAATTGTCCTTATAATGCGATAAGCTCATTTGCGATTGATCCTGTTTATATCTCAATTTCAAATTTTTCTTACAGGGGAAAAACCTTTTCACAGCACACAATAAAATCTTTGCAGTCGCATTATTTGTCAGGCAGAGACAATAGATGCGATTACAGGGTAAGAGATGAAAAGCTAAAACTACTAAGATGGATATTTGAAGATAATTTTGATGAAGTTTGTTCCGACTCTGAATTTTTTCATTTTACAAAATTAACACAATACTGGCTTGATGATTTTGCGATTTATCAGGTTTTAAAAAAGCTGCATAATGGCGCTGCCTGGTGTCAATGGGAAAAACCTTTTGCGCAAAATTCGACTGAAAAAATTGATAAAATTATGTTTTCTTACAAAAACGAAATTTTATTCCATAAGTGGGTTCAGTTTATTTGCTACAATCAACTCTGCGAAGCTAAGGAGTATGCAAAGGAGAAAAATGTTTTCTTGATGGGAGAT
>JAMWBX010000067.1 GCA_023818725.1 Candidatus Omnitrophota bacterium | reverse complement strand
GGGGATACTTGACGATAAATCTGCCCAGATTTATTGGCACATCTATATTTCTGTCATAAGGTCCATAATAAGTTAGAAATTTTTTAAGATGGAAATATTCGTCCTTTAGATCCCATTTCCTTAATTCGATATGTGTCTTTGCTGAGATATGATTTCTCTCATTTGAGGTATGATAAAAGCTCCATTGTTTATACTCCGGGTAATATGTATTTTCACCTGTCAATTCCTGCCATGTGATGTTAATTCCTGGTAGATGTTCAAGAATTCTTATCCATTGTGGAAACCTTTTGCAAAGTTCAAGATGCACATTTCCAACAATCATTGACATATCACACCAGTCCTGCGCACCCATCTGGTCTGAACAAATGTATCTACTGTCAAAATCGCTCAAGCCAGGTATTAAATCTTCAAATTCCCATTTTCCTGCAATCGCTTCAATCTTTCCAAATCTATTTTTGCACTCCTGATAATATGTCGAAATAAAAAAAGCAAAGTCATTCTCCGGTGGAGCAGGTAATAAAGTCATTAAGAAATCTCCTTCAGGTATATTTCCCTTGATTGTTGAGATGAAAGATAACATGCCTCCATTAAAAGATTTGTCTTTGCGGCATCTTCCATTGATATAGCAGGATTTCTATTTTCCTTGATGGCGGATACAAAATCCTCTATTAATGGGTAATGCACATTTTTGTAATTTGGTTTTTCCACCTCTTCCACCTTACTGTCAGTGATCAAAGTAATCTTATCCCCGTCGTAAGGAATCCATCTTATCTTAGCCCGGGTTCCAATAATTTCAAATTCGTGCGCATAAGTTTTTGAATTCCAGTTAAAACTGGCTGTCACCAGCATGCCATTTTCATATTCCATTATTATGGCTGAGGAATCTTCGACGCTGTAATCAAAAACAATTTTTCGCATTTTTGCAAAAACACTGACAGGCAGTCCAAAAAGGCCAATCAAAACATCAAACATATGCGAGCCCATATCAAAAATAATTCCGCCTCCTGAAAGATCCTTTTGTGCCCTCCAGAATAACGGACTCTGTGGCAAAATTTGAAACCATGTGTGGTAGCATATCCTCGTCAACAAAATTTTTTCAAAGATACCCTTCGTTATCAATTCTCTCGTAAAAAGATATTTCGGAGAAAATCTTCTGAAATAGGCAGTGGTTGCTCGCACACCGGATTTTTGCGCGGCTTTTACAACCCTGATGGCCGATCTATAGTCAAGAGCAAGAGGTTTTTCGCATATCACATGTTTGCCTGCTTCTATTGCCGCAACTGTCTGTTCAGCATGAAGAAACACAGGCGTCGCAATATAAACAGCATCAACATCGGGATTTTCAATCGCGTCCTGAAAATTATCAGAATATGTCTGGCAACCGTAAAGTTCCGCCAGCTCCTTTGCTTTTGAGACATCTCTGTCAACAATAATTACAAGATCGCTCCGCGGTTCATCGAAAATGGCAGCGCACACTCTTTTCTTTGCAATTGTTCCTGCTCCGATCAATGCCCATCTTATTTTTTTCTCCATTTTTACCTCTATTTTCTTAGTTCATAAACTGTTTGCTTTATAGAGTACGCAATATATTCCAAATCCTCATATGTTGTGTTTGGAAAAACAGGCAAACTCAATACCTGAGATGCCACTTTAGCAGCGACAGGACAATCAGAACCATCATATCCCAGTGTGGCAAAAATCTCCCATTCCCATATAGGTGGATAATGCTTTGCTGTCTGGATCCCGTAATTATTCTTCAGATGCGCAGCAAAAAGATCAGCTTTTACCGCTAAAACATCGGTATTGATCCGGATAACATAAAGATGGCACGCATGATTTTCATCAATGCCTGGTGGCAAAATTATCTCATCGACATCCCTGAGCAATTCATTCAATCTCTGCATTCTTTCTCTTTTTAAACTGTTCACAAAATCAATTTTTTTAATCTGTGTTATGCCAACAGCAAGCTGAACCTTTGTCATCCGGTAGTTAAATCCTATGCTCACAATGCGAAGTTTCTCTCCATACACATAACCAAATGTTTTTAGCTGCCTTACTTTTTCCGCAAACTGGTCGTCATCGGTCGTCACTGCTCCACCTTCTCCAAGACATGTCATATTCTTGTTACCCTGAAAACTGTAACAACTTGCCTTCCCTTTACCTCCGATGGGCATATTGTTGTGTTTTGCACCGACTGCGTGGGCAGCATCATAAATAACTGGAATTCCTGCCTCTTTTGAAATTGCATCAAAGGCGTCGATATCGCACGAAAGTCCAGCAAAATGGACAGGGATAATTGCTTTCGTTCTTTCAGTAATCTTTTCCCTCACCCTTTCAGGATCAAGATTAAGAGTTTCATGATGAATGTCAGCAAAAACGACCCTTGCACCCCTAGCAACTGCGGTGCCTGCTGTGCATACAAAAGAAAATGGTGTCGTGATTACCTCGTCGCCATCACCTATACCGAGCGCCATCATGCAACAATCAAGGGCTGTTCCACAGGAATTAACTGCCACTGCTTTTCTTGCTCCTTCGTGCGCTGCGAAAAGCTGTTGAAACTCATTTTCTTCAGGTAAAGGGAAAAAACTGCCCCTGCCATCACATACTTCTTTTATCACGCTGATTGCAGCATCAAGGTCATCCTGTTGATACAAACCACCCATCGCCAGAAATGGAATCTGCTTTTTTTCCATAATTATCCTCCGATTGATTATGTTATACTATATTAGAATTTTCCGTTCAAGGAAATTTTTGCCTTTTGTTGAAAAAATTTGACTGTTGAAAAGGAGAGATATGAAACTTACCAATGGCATAATCTGCACTGAAAAAGGTTTGAAAAAAGGGCTTGATATCGTCATTAAAAATGAAAGGCTTTATCTTGAAAAATCCAGTAAAGCAAATACAGAGATAAAATCCATAGATCTCAAGGGCAAGTATGTCTTTCCTGGTTTTATCGAACTTCATACCCATGGCGCAGGGCTTTTCTCATTTTATGCCGGAAGATACAGTAATGAAAAAAAAGTGTTTGAGTCGTCCAGCGAGATTTATCAGGAAGGTCTTGAAAACTGGGCAAAACTCAGGGTAAAAACAGGCGCTACAAAACTTTACGCCTCAACAGCAGCAATTCCCTTGAAAAAAATCAGGTTTGCTCTCAAAGAACTTGAAAAATTCATAAAAAATAACAGTCATTACTGGATGGGCAAATTTTACGAAGGCGCAATGTTAGAAGGAACATTTATTAATCCAGCGAATCAGGGAGCAATGAATACAGAATATGTATTTGAACCTGATAGAACTGTTTTTGACGAAATAAATGAAACCGGCCTTGCGCGACTTGTCAATGTTCCGCCAGATGACGGGAAAAAAGCGGTAAAACTTACTGAATATCTTGTCTCAAAAGGCGTTTCTGTTGGCGCAGGACACACCTCTGCAACCTGCCGGCAGTTTATGGAATCAATTGAAGCAGGCCTGAAGTATTTCATCCATTTTCTAAACGGACCGACAGGAAATATTTACAAGAGTTTTTTTGGCGGTGGCGCCCTTGAAGCAGCCCTTACGCTTGATATTATGCTAGAGCTTATTGTCGATGGATATCATATTGCTCCATGGTATATCAGAGATGTTTTCGCAAAAAAGGAATCTTGTGACATTATGGCAATTACAGATTCAGTTTTTGTAAGCCAGTCAAAGGGGGTCAGAGAGTTTGAGTGCGATGGTATAAAAGGAACAGTTGATAAGGACTATAAATATGTTTATGTTACTGAAAAAGGGCCCACCACGCTTTACGGAAGCCTTGCCACAATCGATAAAGTATTCTCGAATCTTCTTTCATATCTGACAAAACCAATGTCAGGCATATGGCATAAAAAACATCCAGCCATTCCTTTTGAAAAGGCCCTATCCATTACCTCTGCCTGCTGCTCAACCAATATAGTGAAAATGATTAAGAAAAATAATGGAGACGACCTTAATACCGGTGAAATTAAAAATGGAAAGCTTGCTGATCTTGTGATTGGAGAAATAAAAGGTAGGCCAGGTAATTACTCCTTAAAGATTGATTCTGTATTTATAAGAGGAGAAAAGGTTATTTAACCTGTATAAGGGGAGATAATGGAAGATATCAAGGTCGCAGCAATCTCAATGCGAAGCAGACCCGCTAATCCACAGGAAAATTTCAAAAGGCATACTGAATGGTTAGAAAAAGCCGTTGAACATAAAGTTGACTGGTGTCTTTTTCCTGAAATGAGCATCACTGGTTTTTGCGTTGACAGAAGTTTTTTTGAGGCGAGCGAATACTTTAAAGGCCCATCAACGCAAAAAATGATTGAAGCAGCAAAAAGATTCAATGTAACCATTGGCTTCGGAATTGCAGAAAAAGATGAGTGTGATATTATAAGAAACACCTATGTTTTTGTTTCACCTGATGGATTTTTAGGAAGATACAGAAAAACTCATATTCCGCCGCTTGAATACACAATTGAAGCAGGTGCTGATGATTTCACTGTTATAGAAACAAAAAAGGCAAGAGTTGGGGTTAATATATGTTTTGACAACTGGTTCTGTGAATCGGCAAGATTATCATATCTTAATGGCGCAGAAGTGATAATCGCGCCATTTTATATGTGCTGGGGACCAGATAATATAAAAACAAATCCACTCAAAGCATATGATGAATGGAGGGAACTTGCGTTAATAAATTTCAGAGCAGCCGCCTGGCAGAATGGAGTTTATCATATTACAATCAATGCATGCGGACCTGTGAATGAAAAAGGAGTCGAGTATTATGGAGTGCCCCTTGTGATGGTTATCAATCCTTTTGGTGAAATCGAAGCGGAAACAAGACCAGGCCAAACAACAGAACAGATGATTATAGACACACTCAAGGCAGAAACGCTTAAAAGAAGAAGGTCTGATCCATTGTTTCATCCGAGATACAGAAGACCTCTTATATACAAAAAGATTTCATCGTAGAAAATTTTTACAAATTTCTGAACTCAGTGAAAATTAGAAATTAAAGGAGGCATCATGCACAAAAAGATTCTGACAGGTTTTTATCTTTTCTTGCTGCTGGCTGTCTCAAAGCTGTTTTCAGCTGAAACCCTTGATTTTGCGCCACCGAATCCTGAATTTGTGAAAAAGTCCACATTTGACTCTCAGCAAATAATATCCCCTGTTCCAATCTCCCTGCCATCTGCTCTTTATTCTTCTGCGCCATCCTCATTCGACCTTCGTTCATATAAGAAAGTTTCGCCTGTAAAAGATCAAAAAACAGCAGGAAGCTGCTGGGCCTTCGCCACATATTCATCCCTTGAATCATATCTTTTGTCAAACAACGAATCAATGGATTTTTCAGAAAATCACATGAAAAACATTTTAAGCTCCTCCTATGCAGAAGGATTTGACAGGAAAGCGTCTGATGGGGGCAACCATTTTATGTCAACTGCCTATCTGGTAAGATGGTCAGGTCCAATTTTAGAATTTTCGGACCCATATGAGGCAAATTCATCCAGTTCTCCTGAAAATCTGCAACCCGTAAAGCATGTTCAGGATGTCGTGTTTTTGCCTGATAGAAAAAACTCACTGGACAATAACGCAATAAAACAGGCAGTGATGAAGTATGGAGCAATTTATACGACAATGTATTACAACAATGCCTATCTTGCAAAAGGGAAAAACTATTATTATAGTGGTTCCAGCGTTTCAAACCATGCAGTTTCAATCGTTGGATGGATTGATAATTACAGCCGAACAAATTTTTATGGAAGTGCTGCCGGGATTCCACCAGGAGACGGTGCTTTCATAGTAAAAAATAGCTGGGGGACTTTGTGGGGAGAATCAGGATACTTCTACATCTCTTACTATGACACCAACACAGGGAAAAACTGCGCTGTTTTCAATAATGCAGAACCTGTTGACAATTATAACCTGATATACCAGTATGACCCGCTCGGGTGGGTCACTTCAGCGGGATTTGGTGATGATACAGCACATTTTGCCAATGTTTTTACTGCGACCCAATCAGGATTAATACAGGCGGTTGGATTTTACACTCCTGTTTTGAACTCGCAATATGAAGTAAAAATATACAAGAATGTTTCTGATTCTTCACCTGTAGATGGCTCATTGCAAACAATAAAATCAGGCACTATTCCAGACCCCGGATATCACACAGTAAAGCTTCTCACTGATGTACCTGTTTCAAAAAATGAAAAGTTTTCTGCTGTCGTGAAATTGAAAACCCCAAACCACAATTATCCAATCCCAATGGAAGTACCAATCGCAGGTTATAGCAGCAAGGCAATAGCATCTGCCGGACAAAGTTTTGTGAGCAATGATGGAATAATATGGAGGGATATTACATTATCAAGGCCTGGCTCAAATGTTTGCATAAAGGTTTATGGCACAGCCTCTGGACTGGAACTTGTCTCTCCAAATGGTGGCGAACAATGGGAACAAGGAAGCACAAAGACAATTATATGGAAGTATGCCGGTAAAATTAAAGGGAATCTAAAGATTGAATTATTGAAAAATGACATGTTGATCTGTGTTATCGCTTCAGGGATTCCGATTGGAAGTAATGGCAGCGGTTTTTATCAGTGGAAGGTTCCTGCAAATATATCTGAATCTGATGATTATAAAATCCGTATCTCAAGCACTGTAAGGGATATCGCAGATTTAAGCGATTCGACCTTCTCAATTATTTCCGGAAGGATTGTGGTTGAGAGTCCATCAGGCTCTGTAAGTTTTTCTAAAGACACACAACAGTTGATCCAATGGAAGTGCTATGGAAATGTGGGTAGTTTTGTAAGAATTGAACTGCTGAAATCCGGACAATTTGTTAGCACGATTTTTTCTACTGCGTCAACAAGTTCAAATTCGACCGGCTCCTGCGTGTGGAAGATACCTTCGTTTCTTGCGCCCGGCAATGACTATTCAATAAAGGTCGTCAGTACAACAAACCCGAAAATTTATGGGGTAAGCCAACCATTTACTATCGC
>JAMWBX010000066.1 GCA_023818725.1 Candidatus Omnitrophota bacterium | reverse complement strand
TTTACGAGCAAAACCACCAAGTCACCTGTTACCCGCAGAAAAAAAACTTGAAAAGGTAACACCCTCCAAATCTTTTCTTGCGTGCGATTGGGATCTTGGAGAAGGTTTTTTAGAAAGATTTTCGCTTGTAAAGGCATCGCGATGGATCCTTGAGTTTCTTCTTGTTTATGACTCAATGCTATCAATAATGGCAGACCGGAAAAAGTTGAGCGAAAAAAGTTTCAAAAAATTGATAGAAACAGGCATAAAAATAAACAATGCCGCAGCAATGGGACATAAATCAAGCTGGTGGCCATCAAGTTCACGGCTTGGCGGCATCTATGATTATTATGCATTTGCCAGGTTTCTCTTTCAGAATAAAAATTCAATTCTTGAAAGATTCAAAAAATGAAGTCATCTTGGGGTTGCGTCAGGAAGTCCACCGTCAACAGGAAGAGTTGCTCCTGTGGTAGGGGTCTGGCGGGAAGCAAAAAACAATACTGCGTTAGCGACATGGTCTGCTGTTATTTTTGCCTTCAAAAGATTTCTGTTTCTGTAATATTCTTCAAGACCTTTTTCGTCCAGTCCCCTCGCCTTCATTCTGTCAGGACCAATCTTTTCCCACAGCCCTGATTTTATTTCACCGTCAGAAAAAACCGCGTCAGGCGCCACCATATTTACCCTTATGCCAGAAGGAGCAAATTCAAGACTTGCTATGCGGGCAAGTTGATGGGCTGCTGCTTTTGTGGAGCTATACGCGCCGAAAGAGGCACCTGGCGAAAAAACATTCTTTGTGGAAATCAAAATGATATCTCCGGGTGTTCTCTGTTTTTCAAAATGTTTTCCCAGTTCTTTCAGCATCAGCAATGTCCCTTCAACATTAACCTTTTCAAGTTTCTGGAATTCATTTATATCCATATCCTTGAGAAACGAAACATGAGCAATTCCTGCATTGATAACTGCTATGTCAAGGGAACCAAATATCTCGACAGTTTTTCTAATTCCCTGTGAAACACTTTCAGGATCGGTAACATCCATCACAATACCAATAATTCTGTTGCCATACTTTTCCTGAAATTTCTTAACAAGTTCATCAAGGCGGCTGGCTGAAATGTCTGTGGCAGAAACCCTGCAATTTGAACCAAGAAGTCTTCTGCAGATTCCTGCGCCAATTGCTCCTGCGGCGCCTGTAACGATAGCCACTCTATTTTTAAGGTCGTATCTGCATTCTGGTTCAGGATATTCATTCATATCGCTTTATTTTTGCCTTTTTTCAAAACATTCAAAATATATTTCGCGCTATCGGCAGGATTTTTACCATCAAAGACAGCCTTTCCCGCAACAACAATATCAGGAGCCATATGAGAGACATCAACGATATTTTCAAGTGTTATTCCGCCATCGACACACATAAGTATGTCTCTTTCTGATTTATTTATCAAGTCAATGGCTGTCTCTATTTTTTTTGCCGTTGATTTCAAAAAGGTTTGATTTTCCCATCCCGGGTTTACTGCAAGAATTGTTATCATATCCGCTATATCAAGCACGCTTTTAAGCTGCTCAACAGGAGTACCAGGATTTATTGCGTCTCCTGCAACCACTAATCTATTTACATCATTGACATTTTTAAGGCTCTTTATTTCCTGAAGGACTGCATGAATATCGACAGGGCATGCCTCATAATGAACTGTAATAATATCAGCTCCTGCCTGGACAAACTGGCGTATTTTATGCTGGGGCTTTTCAACCATTAGATGGACATCTTTTATTAATTTTGTTTTTACCTTTTTTACAAGAGAGGCGCCAGCGGTGATCTCTGGACAGAACATTCCATCCATAATATCAAAATGAAGAAGTTCAACACCTGTGCCGTTAAGTTTCTTCAGGTCCAGTTCAAGATGCATTGGATCTGCTGCCATAACACTCACACTGAGTGTCGGAGTTAAAGATCTCAGATAATGAAGAAACGATAGTTTTGCCATTTTCTATTCCTTTTTTTGTTTTTCTTCAATAGATTCTCTGTAAAACTGGTACGCCTTTTCCGGCTTTTCATTTTTATGAACAACCATTCTTACAGCCTGTATCATTGCGACAGGGTTTTCTGCCTGAAAAATATTGCGACCCATATCAACCCCGAATGCACCCTGTTGAATTGCGTTGTAAGCCATATTCAAGGCGTCAAGTTCAGGAATTTTCTTCCCGCCCGCAATCACAATGGGCACAGGACAACTCGCGGTAACTGTTTCAAAATCAGGTTCAACATAATATGTCTTCACATAGGTCGCACCAAGTTCAGCGCATATTCTACAGGCAAGACGCATATATTTTGCATCTCTGACAAGTTCTTTTCCAACTGCTGTTACACCAAGAACTGCAATCCCGTACCTCTGTCCCATATCCACAAGACGGGTCATATTATGGACTGATTGTGTTTCATACTGGCCCCCAATAAAAACCTGAACAGCAACCGCCGCTGCATTCAATCTTATCGCATCCTCAATATCCATTGCTATCTGCTCGTCTGAAAGTTCTTTCAGAATACTTGGTCCGCCGCTTGCCCGAAGAACAATACCGTTTGGATAAGTGGGAGGTATTATTGATCGAAGTATTCCTCTTGTCAGCATCAAGGTGTCAGAGTACGCAAGAAGCGGCAAAATTGTCACATCAATTCTTTCAAGCCCTGTGGTTGGTCCCTGGAAATAACCGTGGTCAATGGCAAGCATCACAGTCTTACCTGTGACTGGATTGAAAATCTTTGACAGCCTGTTTTTCATCCCCCAGTCAAAGTTGTTTGAACCTTTCAGGAAGAATGCTTTATTTTTCTGACGGATTTCAGGATAGAAATTCTTTTCTTTTTTTTCATCTGCTTCTGGCATCGCTTGCTCCTTTTAGATTACCTGAATCTTTTCCCCTGGTGTTATTATATCAAACACAATACCTATTGCAAATCAGTTGTGTTATATTCTTCATCGATTCCACAACTTTCAAGAACAACTTTTCAATTACTTGAAGAATTTGGAATATTGCGGCTTGAAAAGAAATAATTGGCTACGGTTTTTATCTCAACAGAAAATCCACAGGTATTCATGACAATCTGTTTGCGAAAGCGGTTTATATTGGCGCCGATTCCTTAAAAAATGAAATTTTATTTATATCCTGCGATCTAATTGGAATAAACAGGGAAATAATTGTTCGTATCAGGGAAAAAATAGAAAAAGAAACAAAAATCAGGCCCCAAAACATCATAATTTCTTTCACGCACACTCATTCAGGCCCAGCAACTTTATTTCTTGAAGGATTGGGAAAGATGAATAAGAAATACCTTGATATTTTTGAAAAAAAAATCGTAGAAGCAGGTGTACGCGCCAAGGAGCAGGCGTCTGAAGGAAAGATAGGCTTTGCCAGAGCAAAAGCCGACATTGGTTATAACAGAGTTAAGAAAAATGGTCATTATGATAAAACTGGATCACTTGACATCGATTTTAAAAAAAATTATTATATGAATTATGATTCACATATTAAAGGGTGGGAAATGACCGAAAACGAAGAAGAACTATTGAGCTATATAAAAATTCTTGCCGACAGAAGCAAGTATAAAATCATCCTGCATCTGATGAAAGGGCAGGAGTGCGTTTGCGTTCTTGCGGAAAAATTAAATCTGGAACAAACCCTTGTTTCCCACCATTTGCGTAAATTGAGGAAAGCTGGCTTAATTCACGACAGGAAGATCGGAACCTGGGTATACTGTTCCCTTAACAAAAAGGCATTTAAGAAAATGAAAGATCTGTTCAGGAAGGTGTTAAATTTTGACAGTATTACAAGCAGTCCAGGCTCCAGAAACCGTGTTTGTCGAAAACTACAGGGAGGAAAATTATGAAAACAAAAATTATTATTTATGATCCACCAATGTGTTGTTCTTCCGGCGTTTGTGGGCCGAACCCAGATCCATCTCTTATTTCTCTGCAGGATACACTGGAAAAGATAAAAAAACAAGGCGTAGAAGTTGAACGTTATATCATCACTCAAAGTCCGCAAAAGTTTAAGGAAAACCCGGAGGTGATAAAACTACTTCAGGAACGGCAACTAAAAGCATTACCAATTACAATCTGCAACGGGAAAATTATCAAAATTGGTTCATACCCAACATTTGAGGAATTTAAGAAATTTATTAATGAAACAAAATCACAATAAAGATATCCGATTCATCAAAACCTAACTGCAGGAGGATTTAAAATGTTCAAAAGACTTCTTGAAAAGCTTCATAACTTCAGATTATTGCCTATTTTTGTAATTTTCAGTATGATCGTCGGAATTGCAATTGGTAGATGGTACGGAATTTCTAATTTTGAATTAACTCCGCCGATCGACGCAATCAAGGCAATATTCCACGGAACCTATGAACTCAATGTCCCCAATGTCATAGTGCTGGGAGTGGTTGTTGGCCTTTTTATGATGATGTATCCGGCAATGGCAAATATCAAGTTTGAGGATCTTGGCAAGGCGGCTAAGTCGCCCAAACAACTTTTTATAGTCGTTTTTTTCAACTACGCCGTGGCTCCGTTTTTCATGCTTTTGCTGGCAAAGATATTTTTAAGCGGGCAACAGGATTTGTATACTGGGCTCATACTTTATGGCCTTGCGCCCTGCATTGCAATGGTTATAGTCTTCACATATCTTGCTGCTGGAAATGGGCCGCTGGCGATAATTCTTGTGGCTGTTAATTCAATCATACAGATGATTCTCATACCGGTATACGCAAAGATCCTGCTTGGCGAGATCCATTTTAATGTATGGGTGGTGGGTGAAAGCGTAGTGTTATATCTTGGCTTACCTTTACTGGCTGGAATACTTACAAGATTCTTGGGTGTAAAAAAACGAGGGGAGGAATGGTTTCGTAAATTAAAGTTTTATCTGGATACGCTTTCCATAGTTGGTTTGCTTTTTACCTTAATAGTTATGTTTGCTCTTAAAGGTGATTTAATACTGCAGAAACCATTGTTCATAATACAAATGGCAATACCAATGACGTTATTTTTCTGGATCATGTTTTCGATTGTATATCTAACAGGATGGAAACTTGGTTTGAATTATAGAGACGCAGTCGCTGTTGCATTTAATTCAACAGGAAGAGATTTTGAAATAGCTATCGCGATAGCGATTACGGCATTTAATCCAACAGTGGCTCTTGCAACTGTAATCGGGCCTTTGATTGAAGTGCCTGTGATGCTTGTTCTTGTCTGGTTTGCCAAAAACACTGAGTATAAACTTTTTAAAGGGAGGGATTAACAATGTTTAAAAAGATACTTTATCCTATTAAGTTTGAAGATTTTTCTCTCGATCTGCTATCATGCATTTTGAATCTCAAAAAAGTTGGAACAGAAGAAATTATTCTGCTTAATGTAATAGATGTGGCAAAACTTTTGATGGACAAATATGAGGGATATCACCCTGAAAATGTGAAGACATTAACTGAAATGGCAAAGTTAAAAATGGCCGAGGCAATTAAAAGAATTGAACAGGCCGGACTTAAAGCAAAACAAAGGATAGAAGTCGGCATACCTTATAGAGAAATATTACGAGTTGCAAATGAAGAGGCGGTGGAACTAATTGTCTCTGGCAGGCAAAAAAAGAGTACGCTCGGTGAAATCTTTATCGGATCTAACACAGATAAGGTTATCCGTTATGGAAAACTTCCTGTGTATATACCGAAATATCCTGCGGTTTACGGAGGCGATGAAGCAGCATGTAAAAAATACTGTTCAAACCCATTCTTCAGGATTTTATATCCAACTGACTGGTCCGAATACGCATTGGCTGTGCTTCAATACATCAAAGGATTGAAAAACGCTGGCGTGGAAGAAGTTATTGTGGCTCATATTATGGACGAAAAAGCCATGGGACTTCAAACATTTGAAAAGTTTAAAGAGTTTGAAAAAATTGATATTGAAAAGCTTGAAAAAGTGAAACAGGACCTTGAAGCAGAGGGATTCAATGTAAAAACGCATCTTCGTGTGGGTAAACCGAGATACGATTTGATAAAAGTAGCCCGTGAAGAGGATGTAACGCTTATTGTTATGGCAGCGCATGGAAAGGGTTATGTAAAAGGAATATTAAGGGGTTCAGTATCAAGAAATGTAATTGAGTACAGCGATAGAAGCGTACTTCTTGTTAGAGGTTGATAAAAAAGAAAGTTGTCCACATAATGTTCGGTTAATTCCAGCAGAACTCGAAATATGGGACTCTTGAAATTTAAAACAGGAGTTGACAATGACAAGGTTTTACTTCTTTTCAGGAAAAGGCGGGGTTGGCAAAACCACTATGGCTGCTGCAAGCGCGGTTTATTTTGCCAGTCAAAGCAAAAAAACGCTCATTATCACTACTGACCCAGCCTCAAATCTGGCTGATGTTTTTGAGCAAAAAATCGGCCACAAGATTGTGCAGATCAATGGCGTGCCAAATTTGTTTGCTGTGGAACTTGATCCGGATATTGCTACCACAGAGTACAAAGAGAAAACCCTTGCCCCGCTTCGCGGCCTGATTCCAGAAGAAAGTTTTAAGGTCCTGGAGGAACAATTAAATTCACCCTGTACCGCTGAGATGGCCGCTTTTGACCGTTTTACGGATTTTTTGCAGAACTCAGAATATGAGGTAGTAATCTTTGACACTGCTCCCACCGGACATACTCTACGGCTACTGGAACTGCCCGTGGAATGGAGCAAAGTTATTGAGAAAGCGGCCAAAGAAGAAGGTGGTGGACAGACCTGCATCGGCCCGGCAGCGGCTCTGGCTGAATCAAAAACTAAATTTGACCGTGCAATCTCGGCAATGCAGGACACTTCCAGAACTACTTTTGTATTCGTTTTGCGACCCGAACTTACGCCCATTTATGAAGCAGAACGTTCCATGTCCGAACTTTTAAAACTCAAGATTACTTCGCAGGAATTGATTATCAATGGGATTTATCCCCAAAACGCCTGTAACAATCCATTTATGCTGGCTCGTTTCGCCAAACAGCAAAAATTTCTGGA
>JAMWBX010000065.1 GCA_023818725.1 Candidatus Omnitrophota bacterium | reverse complement strand
TCCAAACACAACATTTTCTAATTCAGACCTGATTGTCTATGATTACAACGGTGATGGAACTTTTACAATAAATCATTCCAATATTACAATAAACGGCGCTCTTATCACAAACACATCACTAACAATTAACGCCCCAAATCTGACCATTGGTGCCTCAAGCAGCGCAAAACCTGCTGCTATCGTCCTTTATACACCTTCAACAGCCACATTCACTCTAAATTCAACTCCTTCAATTACGCTTGGAAGCAATCAAAATTACGCGTTTTTGCTATTATCTCGAAATCAACCAATACAGGTGCTCATAGCATCATCCGGAAATGTCGATTTTATTTCAAATCCAATTACAGGGCTTGGTGATAAGGCGACAATAGTGGCTTATTCAACAGGCAGTTCTGCAACAATAAATATTGGGAGCGCTTCTTATTATGCGAGAATCCCTGGACTTGTTTATTCTTATGGCGCATCAGCAGGAAATATCACATTAAACAATGCAAATACATTTATAAATGGGTGCCTTGTTGCAAATGGCACAGTTACACTAAACAATGGAACCCTTACCTATGATAAAAACGCGCTTGATATTGATAGAATCCGGATTTATTCCGGGTTTGCAGGCGGAAGAAGAATTTATCTTCCAGTTAACTGGAAAATACAATGGTAAAAAAGGGTTTTTCCGTTCTTGAACTTGTGGTGGCAGTATTTCTGCTGACGATTGTTATTGGAACAGGTCTATTGATTATTGCGGGGAATCTGAATATTATGAAAAAATCAAATGAGATACTTATCGCTTCAGCAATCGCCCAGTATCATATTGAGATTGTAAAAACAATCGATTTCCCTCCTGTTTGTTCTGATAGGCAATCAGAATTCCCAAAAAAGATGGGAGAAAACGATGAATTTGACAATTCATACCAGGTTTCAAGTTTAGATCCATATTACAAAGTCCTGATGGGTTGCGTATGGTATAAATATGATGGCAGCGAAGCAAGCGATACCGAAATAGATCAGGTGGCTTTACGAAAAATAAAGATAGAAATAAGAAGAATCAAAGATAATTACCCATTGATTGCAATGCCTGTTTATATCACAAGAAACGGGATATACTGATGAAAAAAAACAGACTTAAATCAGGGTTCACACTACTTGAACTACTTGTTGCGCTTGCGCTTCTTGTGATTATTGTTGGGCTGTCTGCTTACCTTTATGCGCGCGCTGCGCGACTGCGAAAACTGATTACATATCAAAATGAGGTTCAAAACACATTGAACTCAATGATAACAGAAATTTCCTATGGTTCCAGGAATACAATCGGGCTTGAGTTTGCGCATAATATAAAAAATGACCCGCAAAATGCTTTTTATGAACTGGCCTTTTACGACAGAACAAAAGGAGAAACAGTGTTTTATCTGATTTCACCTGGAATGAATTCTGAAATACCCTCAACACTGCCAACCACTGACACAGACACAACATTGTGGCAGGCAAAATCAAATTCAGCTGGCACTCCGGCGAGAAAATCTGGCCTGTGGAAACTGATTGACGCAAACAAATCCATAGTGCTGGATTCTGGAAGTGGATTTACCTATTACGGACAAACAAACTCAGGATTGCATGAAATAAATTCAGAAGTTTTACCTGATACCTGCGTCGCTGTAAAAATTACATTGAAAGGCAAAACAACTGATCCATCTTTGAAAACAAGACCGGTCATTACCACAACAATTCTTGCAAGGATTAAGAACAAACTCCCATTCTAAGGATGAACGCAAAAAAATGTCCTACAGTTTTTAATTTTCCTCGCATTTACTCCTTTTATAAAGGGAACAGACAGGATTTTGGGCAGAAAAAAGAAAAGGAAAAATGAAGAAAACTGGATTTACTCTCATTGAAATTCTTGTTGTACTGGTGATAATATCAGCAATCGCCGCTATATCTATGCCAGCTGTGAGAAAGGCGCGAAATAAAGCAGCCATTTTAAAAACAAAAAGCATAATTGCTTCAATCGAAACAGCCCTATTTATGTATCAAACAGATATGGGCGATTATCCTGAAAGTACTGGCTCAAGCACAATTCTTTTTGAAGCTTTGATGGGACCAGTGGATGACGAGAACTGGAAAGGTCCATATATGAGATTTAAGCAGGCAGATGTCGATGAAAACAAAAATATTATTGACACCTGGGGAAACCCGATTTTTTACATCTATCCACAAACACAAAAAGACAGTGTTCCATTTGTCATTTTTTCCAATGGTCCTGACAGAAAAACTAATACAAAAGATGACATCGGAAACTGGTAAAAAAGGAATCACCCTTATTGAAATTCTTGTTGTTGTTGTGATTATTGGCTTGCTCATTGGTTTTTCTGTTTTTTTCCCTCACAAAGCAATTAGTAGAATCAACCTTGATAATGCATGCAAAAGCATCTGTGAAACCCTTCAAACTGCAAGATACTACGCAATAGCGGAAAAACAAAACTTTCGTGTTTTCTTTGGAAACAACTCATATGGAATCTACAGGATTGATGGAACACTGGTTGGAAAAGTAATTAAACTTCCGCAGTTTATCATCATTAAAGAAAAAACCGACGGTTTTTCACCTGCTGAATTTTTACCGCAGGGCACTGCAAGGCAGGCAGGTTATTTAGTTCTTCAGGACACATCAAGCAAAAAAACAGCAAAGATTGTTCTCTACAATCTCACCGGTAAGACAAAAATAGAAAAGAATGAATAGAGGATTTTCCTTAATTTCTGTCCTTGTGGCAGCAATTATTATCATTCTTGGCATCTCATGCGTCTTGATGGTCGTGCAGAACACAGAAAAACTTTACAGAAGAGCCAGTGATTTTCAGGATTTTGCAATCGCAGCCGAAATTCTTAGTGATAAAATACAGGAAGAATTTAGCCATTATGGCATCGCTGTTCCTGAAAATATTAAGGGCAAGATGCCTGGATTTTCAAATTTATATTATGAAATATCTTTTAAGCAGATTAAGGAGCACCTCTATGAGGTTCATATTAAACTTACAAAAACTTACGAAGGGAAAAAGTATACCCAGGATTTTGTTACAGCCCTGCATCAAAGATAAAAGGGCTTTTTCCCTTGTTGAAATCCTCATTACAATGGTTGTTATGGTTGTTGTTTTTATTTCAGGAGTTATGATTTTTTCCAGTATTACCCTTAGAGCAACAAAACAAGCAGCAGAAAAAACAATGATAGCTTCGGCAAGAGATTTTACTTTTTTCTTAAGACGCTCACTGAAGGAAGCAATAATTCAGGATATTGAAGGGCCTTTTAGAATTGACTTCATTGGAACAGAAACAGCAATAAAATATGTTGCACCTTACGCGCCTGGTAGTGGTTCAGATATTGGAAAGTATGGCATATATTTTGATGGCGATGAGATAAAATTATCGTTTGAAAGGCTTGACAGAAAAATGAAAACCTATGCTTTTGATTCCGGGTTTTCTGGCAGTCAACCACTGGTTGAAAATGTAAAAACGTTTTCATTCTTATATTGGGATGGGAACACATGGGAAAAATCCTGGAATACGCAAAATCAAATTGGTCGTGCTAAATTGCCGGACAAGATTAAAGTATTTTTTGTTTTGAAAACAAGAAAATTTGAGGGAAAAGATATTGAAAAGGCATTTGAAGAAGAAATCTGGATGGACAGATAAAGGAGACGCGTTAATTTTTGCTATCGGGATAATACTGCTTTTATTTGTCATAACAATGGGACTTCTACTCATATTCGGCCAGTGGGAAAAATCCTCGTTTCTTATGTTTTCAACGGTTTTTTCCGACCATGCCGCAAAGATAGGAATAGAACAGGCAATATGGGAAATTAAAAACGACACAGATAATTACGACGGATACGACCAGCAGTGGCACCAGAAATTTGCCGGCGACGATGTGGATATTGATGGAGACGGCATCTGCGAAAGCAGGTTCTTTTATGTTAGAAACTTCAAAAATAAAATTGTCGGAAGATACGCGGTGCTTGTGGCAGACGAATCAGGATCTTTAAACCTGAATTACGCAGGAAATCTTTCAAAAAACAACCAGCATTCATTCAATGAAGGCTGGACAAGTTTTGAAATTGGCCTTTTCCCGAAATTTCACAGACATATTGTGCAATTCAGAAGAGGCGAAAATTTGAAACCCGGTAAAGCAAATCAGGACGATGATAATGATAACCAAACTATCTCAAATGATGGGATTGACAATGATGGCGATGGCACCATTGATGAACAAGATGAAGGAATCGATGAAGAAGATGAGTTCAATCATAATAAACCACGTGGTGATGACAGACCTTTTTTTACGATTGAAGACATAAAAATGGTCTATGGAATGAAGGAGGATTTTTTCAAAAAAATCAAAAATTCTATCACCTGCCACAGCTATGATTTAAACATTGATTCGGAAAATTATTTAAGAACAAACATAAATAAAGCAAGCGCTTCTCAAATTGCGTCAATTTTGATATCACTCGGTTATAAACAGAACCAAGCCATTCAGATAGCCGTAAACGCAGTTGATTATCGCGATAAAGACAGCATTCCCACTGTTGTAAAAACCGCAGAAGGTGAACAATTCATCGGTCTGGAAAAAACACCATATATCAATGAAGTAAAACCAGCTCCTGAGCTAAGCATAAAAACAATTGGCCCTGTTACGATAATTGAAGAACTTGGACCGCATTTTATAGAAATTTTTAATCCATACGATGAAACAATTGACATAGGTGGCTGGCTTATAAAAGGTGGAATGGTACTGCTGCCCAAAATTGACATAAACGATTTTAACAAAAAATCTGAAGACACCCTTGATGAAATCGACAATGAAAAAACACCGGACATGCAGCATATGAAAAATTTCTGGGAGTCCCTTACTCTCAATTCAATAAGGATTCCAGATGGCACAAAATTGAACCCACGTTCATATTATCTGATCGGAGACTCCATAAAATGGAAAATTTTTATCAAAATTACTCCAGCCGGACCAGTTGTAATTCCATTTCTGATACCAGTAAAAAGTCCGTCAAATGCCGACCAGTTTGAACCCATTCTTTTTATGAATTTTGATTTTCCGATACTTAAAGAAATGTTTTCTATTATTGCGAGAGTCTTCGGAATAGATTTCGCATTCAGTGGGAATATGTATTTATTGAACCAGAATGGCAATTTGATAGAACAGCTAGATTATGGAAAAGAAAAACCCGGTAAACTATCAAGACAGAAAAACGATCCCAGGGTTAACCAGTGGTTTTCGCTGCCTGAAACTCCAGGAAAATTTAATCTCAGTTTCAACCCCTGTTCCGGAGGTGAATTTGAAACTTCTCAGATCCTTCAGTGGCCTGCCTCCTTCATAATAAAAAACAATCCGTTTTCAAATCCAGCCGAGCTTTCTTTTATTCATAAAGGATCTCAGTGGAAAACACTGAATATGTGGAAAGGCGAAGATAAAAAATTGCTTGATGTGTTCACTGTCGCAGAGGAAGTTGAGAAACCTGTATATGGCAGGATTAATATAAATACAGCATCACCCTTTGTTCTCCAATGCCTGCCTCTTGTGGATACAGACATTGCAAGACAAATAATAAATGAAAGACCATTCAGGGATATATCCGATATTGTGGGTAAACCCGGCTCATTGCTGAAACAGGTAATTACCAGGTATGGCAGAAATTCTCTCGACGATAATGAAAATCGCTGGATTGACACAGAAGATGAAAAAGAGCTTGTCATTTCTAAAATTATCAATCTTATCACAGTAAGGGCAAATGTATTCAGAATTCTTGTTGTATCCCAGAAAGTGCAGGATAGTAACTACAATGGTATAATAGAAGATAAAGAAATAAAGGCAGAGGCAAGATACAGGATAATCTATGACCGCCATAAAAATAAGATTGTAGAAAGGAGACGATTGTGAAAATAAAAGAGAAAGTCAAAAATGAGTACAGGACGTTGTGTGTAAGAATAAAAAGTTATTTCAAGGATAGGAAAAAAAGAAAAAAATTCATACTTATGCTGGGAATACTGGTGATAATTGTGATCGCAGTATATTCTTCATATAGACAATACCTGAAAAAAAATGCCGTTGCGATCGTCAATGGCCATATTATTACGCTGGCGGACTTAAAAGAAAAAATCTCAACATATCCCGAATTCTATCAGGAATATGTAAAGCAATTTCCCCAGCAGGCTCTTGAAGATTTTATAGGAGAGAAACTTCTGTTGCAAAAAGCAAAAAGTTATCAGAGACATTACAGAAAAAAAATAAGAAAAGCAATTGAAAATTACAAGAAAGACCTATTGATAAAAGAATTTCTCTCAGAACAGGTGTTGAACAAAGCTGAAATTTCAGCAGAAGAAATAAAAAATTACTACAATAACAACCTTAAAGATTTTCTTGTGCCAGAAAAAATTCATCTGTACGAAATAGTAGTACCTGCAGAGGAACAGGCAAGAGACATCATCGCAAGGCTTTCAAATGGTGCAAATTTTTCTGAAATAGCAAGGAAAGAATCAATAAGTTCTTCAAAAGAAAAAGGTGGAGACCTTGGAATGATTTCACGAGGCCAATTGATGCCCGAACTGGAGGAAATCCTTTTTTCCATGAAGCCAGACCAGGTACTTGAAAAGGTAATAAGAACCGACCAGGGTTATCATATTATAAAATCAGGGGAAAAACAGCCCGCACACCTTCAAACAATTGAAGAGGCAACACCGATAATAAAACAAATTCTCATTAACCAGAAAAGGAGCCAACTGCTGAATACCTATATCAATGAACTGAAGAATAAATCGAAAATTACCAGGTTCAACGAAAAACTGAAAAACCTCTAATATGAAAAAGTATTCTGTAATATTTGTGGTTTGCTTTTTGTTAAAAATTGTTTATGGGTTAGAAATTAAAGAAGACAGAAGCATTGCTTCGGTTGGTGGTAGCGTTATATGGGATAACGATGTGAAAGAAAGGGCTCAGGTAAGAGGACTGTCTTATGAAACT
>JAMWBX010000064.1 GCA_023818725.1 Candidatus Omnitrophota bacterium | reverse complement strand
AGTTGCATTGAAGGACATAAAAGTGAATTTTGAAAAATTAACAAAGATTGAGCCAAAAACAAGAGATGTTGAATTCTACAACAGCAGATATGTCTTTCACGCGCCGGAAGTCAGTAATGCTTCAATAAAGATTGATGGAGAAATGGAACAGATATGGAGCCAGGCGACAAAGATTGAGGATTTTGTGAAATTAACCTATGCAACCGCAGATGTTCCGACACCGGCTGAAGATAAGACGATTGTTTATGTTTTGAAGGACTCAGAACATCTTTATCTGTTTTTCGATTGTTTCACTAAAGATATGGGTAAATTGAAGGCAACAATTTCTGGTGAGAAAAAGGATATAAAGGAAATCTGGAGAGAAGATGGCATAGAAATCTTCATTGACCCTGGTCCTGGATATATGACTTTCTATCAGCTGATGATAAATGCTAATGGAGCATTGACTGATATGAAGGTTGACATCACTGGAGAGAAAAGAGATGATCTTGACTGGAACAGCAACGCAGAAGTACGCACAAAAAAACTGAAGGACAGATGGACAGCAGAAATTAAAATTCCGCTGAAAGCCCTTGGCGGTCAGGAGATACTGGGCATTAATTTCTGCAGGAACAACTCACAGGAAAAAGCAATATACACACTGTGGAGCCCGACCGTAAAACCTTCACTCGGAAACAAGGGATTCGGAGTTCCTGAAAAGTTTGGGAAAATGGTGCCTGTTAAGTATTTTGATCTTTACAGGTCAATCAAAGGCATAAATGCAGTTATGGCTTTTCAACCCATTGGCATCGAAAGCAAGCTGGCAATTGATGTTGACAAAACCCTGATTGGCAGAAAAATGAGTATATCCATTCTTGATGAAAAAAATCAAAAAATTTTTGAAAAAGATGTATCCATTACAGGTGAAAGAATTGGGATACCGTTTTTGATTTACCAGAGTAATGAAGATCCGATTTATTACCTGAAAATCGCCTGCGGTGGACTGGAATTGAAAATGCCATTCAAATTTTTGACAAAAGACATCAACTTTTTCGCTTTTCCGGTGGATGCCTGCCTGATTTACCCCTCAACAGAATCTCAGGCGATTTTGCGCGGAAACATTGAAATTCTGGAAGAAATGTTGAGAAATGACAAAATAAATATGACACTGGTTCTGAAAGAACTATCAACGGATACAGAAGTTTTCAGCAAGAAAACAGGTGTTTCTTCAAATAGATTCAGTGTTGTTTTGCCTCTGAAGGAATTGCCTCCATCAGCATATGTTATGGAGATATCCATTGAAGTAAAGCCTGAATTTGTTTTGAAAAGTCAATACAAATTTTTCAAGTTCTGAGGAAAAAACAATGGGAGAAAAAATCAAAAGTGAAAATTTTGCGGTTTACAGAAAAGAAGATGAATTTTCTGCCTGGCCAAGAAACTGCGGGGTCTACAAATACAGCGGGAATGAGATTGTCGTAAATTTTTTCACAAGAACCTGCCACTATAAGACAAAGGAAGAGGTCGGCCATGGATATGCGCCGCCTGACAATTCTTCAAGAATTGTCAGAATCAGGTCAAAAGACGGTTGCAAAACATGGAGCCAGCCGGAAACAATTATGTCATCTGTGAACCTGGGCTATGCTACGCCAGAGCAGGCGAATTTTCTGGAACCAAAAGAATTTGATTTCAAGAATCCTGATTTTATGCTGATCGCGATTAAGAATAAGCTATTTTTCTCTCAGGATAGAGGCAACAGCATCTACGGTCCGTGCAGGTTGCCTGGTTTTGGGTATGAAGCAATCTGGTCGAGACCGGATTATGTTGTGAGAGAAGATGGAGCCCTTATTCTTTTTGGCACAGTAAATTGCTCTGATGGAAGAGAAGGAAAACCAGTTGTCATTGTCTCAAAAAACAATGGTATCTCGTGGGAACTTTTCTCTTACATATCAGAAGAAAAAAAAGATTATATGCAGATTATGCCTTCTGGAGTGATACTTCCATCGGGAAAAATTGTCTGCGCTGTCAGATGTCAGAGATACAAGCACGGCTATAGTTTCTGGTCAGAGTGTTATGTTTCTGAAGACAATGGAAGAACCTGGCGCTTTATGTCAAGAATTAATGACCTTGGAAGTCCCTGCCACCTGCTTTTACTTGAAGACGGAAGGATTCTTGCAACCTATGGCTACCGTTCATATCCTTTTGGCATAAGAATATCCATCAGCGAAGACGAAGGCAGGACATGGAAAAATGAATATATTCTCAGGGATGATGGTGGTTCTTGGGATCTTGGATATCCTGTAAGTGTTCAGCTTGACAGCGGCGAAATATTTTCTGTTTATTATTTCAATGACAGAAATGACAGGTTACAGCAGGACGGCGGAGTAAGATACATTGCAGGTTCAATTTACAGGGTTTAACTGGCTCCGAAATTATGACATTTCCTGGAATTCAGAAGGCACTTTGTATCCGGCAGATACCAGTGTCTTTATAAGTTCTTTTTTCTTATCATTGAATCTACCAGAAAATATCTCAGCGCAGGCAAGAATACTTTTTTGTTCTTCGACAAGTTTTACGGCAAAAGCCATGCATGTTGGTTCACCACACTTTTTACAATTTGTTCTGGGAAGAAGTTTGAATATATCAAGAGGGGTAAGCTTTTTTCTCCTTTCAATGTTTGGCTTAATTGAATCACGGTTTTCATAACACTGGTTCACAATCGCCTTGAACCATTTGATCAGTTCTTCTGCATCTTTTAAGTCAATAATCTTGGAGCCTGAAACCTGTTTTCCAACAACAGATATCAGTTTATCCCCTTTTTTCAGCGTGATGTAAGGGCCATTGTGATTGTATATGGCATCCTCAAAAACCGCGTTTAGATAAGGCATAACCTCAGATATATCTTTATCCATTTCAGCGATAAATCTTATTCTTTCCGGCATTGCCAGGCATGGAAGTATTTTTATGATTCTCACCTCATTGAGAAATGCCATTTATTCCTCAGCACTTTCTTTTTTAAAATTGAACATCACTCCGCACTGAGATTGTTCTCTTTTTTTTATCTCCCTGTCCAGCCTTTTCAAAAATTCCAGAGCAGCAACTTTATCTTCGTCAAGCACAATTCTTTTTATTTCGGTTTGTTCTTTTTCTGAGAACGTAAATACCATAATTTTTTCTTCCATAATTTGTCCCTTTCAAAAAATTTTTAACAAGTGCCCCCAGGATTTCATTAAAATCACTTCCTCAACGGTAAAGATTAACCACCGGATAAGAAGAACACAACGCTTCAGTCGTTTTTGATTCAATGTGTCCGTTTACAAATAAAACATTTGCCATGCTCGCAGGGGCAGTTTTTGTTCCGCAGGTTTTTGTAATCCGAACTCCGTGTCTGTATCCAGCGTAAGAACCTGAAGGATGACCTTCTTGATATGCATAGTTAATTGAAAAGATGAATCCGCCAGCCGTTTTGAGATTGCCTGTATCACACATAATGCACTTTTTATTTTTCATGTTATGGCGCAGGGAATTTCTATTGTTAAAAATATATTAATTTTTTGCCGCGCCGATGTCAACCATACAAATAAATGTCTGCTCCGTCAGATAAGAAATAAAGATAAGGGAGAATTTTTACAATATCTAATTGCTGGATAAAAAACAACTTCATTGAGCAATCTCAAAAGGATAGTCCTTGATGATGCCAGAAACAACTTCTTTCACCCTCAGTAGATATTTCCCTTCTTTTTCATTTAATGCAAAATGTATGCTTCCTTTTGCTTTGCCTTTTTCTGCTTTCAGGTTTTGCATATAATAGCTTAATTCTTTTCCCCCGGGAGAGATAACATTTACATTTAAGATATGTGTTTCAGTCGACAATGGATCAGTTAAAAGTTCAATTTCATAATTCAGAACTTCACCTTTTTTTATCCTGTTTTTTGAATTAACAATCAGGTCTTTAATCCTGTAAGGTAAAAGCGCTATCACTTCAGCCATTTCTGGTTGCACTTTTATGTTTACCGAATTATCGTAGCCAAGATACTGACCACTCCTGACCCTGTAAATGTGAAATTTTTGAGAAAATGTTAATTTAGAATCTTTTTCTCCTCCCTCTCTCCATGGCGAGAGAATTCCAATGTATGTATGAGAACCAGACGCATATCTGTATGTTGTAAAGCCAGCTTCAAGATTATCCGGTTCAAATTCTATTTTTTTCTTAATTCCTGCGGCCTGTTCAATAACACTGTTAAGGATATTCTTTATGCCGGCCATATTTTCATCAGGGTAGTTTATAAAGCCCAAATTTAATAATACCCCTTTTCCTTTGCCGGACTTGTTGACAATGAAAACAGGCACATTTTCAACGACCTCTTTTGCCTGACCCTTCTGCAAGGAAACAGAGGCATCAACAAACAGAGAAGGCAGGTTACAGGTTAAATCGGAATATTTTAATTCAAGATTTTCATATTTTTTCACCTCAAATTTTTCTGTTGTCTGAATTACTCCAAAAATATCATCAAGGATGCCCCGATTCTTATAAAAAATGCCGTTTTCATCGCAGATGCCAGGTCTTATATCAGCAATGACTGTACCACCATTGTTTACAAAAGAAGCAATTTCTTTTGCCTGTTTTTGAGAAATTGATTGAACAAATGGAAGCACCAGGAGTCTAAAATTTCCCTGCTTGAGTATGCCATCTTCAAGTTGTTTATATGAAATCAAACGGAATTGATATCCGCTTGATTCAAAATACCTTACAAAAAAGTTCAGGTTTTCACAGATGGGTGGTAACTGTGGCGTTAAAGCGGATGCATGAACGCTTGTATTTGAATACAGAATTGCTATGCCGTCGTCCTCTCTTTTTGAATTCATAAATAATTTGCCGATGCCGCTTTTCAGTTCTGGAATCTGTTCAACATATGGTCTGAAATATTCATAAAAAGAAAGGTCGGGAGAAACCACTGATTGTTCTCTTGGTGGACCATGCCATATCCATAAACTGTTGGCTCCATAAAAAAGGACTCTCCAGGGGTCGATTTTTCTGTTTTTTATACCTGAGCCGTATGAACCCTGCCAGCCAAGTCCAATAAGAGTATCATCTTTTGAAAAGTCCTTGAATGCGTATCTAATAAAGGCGTGACTGTATGGATTGTTCAAGCTCATAACCTGCGCAAGTTTATAATAGTCCTCAGCAGTAAAACTATTTGTAAATGTATAACCCCTCTGGCTTCCTTCATATCCGACCTTTGCGTCAGGTACGATGTTTGTAATGATCTTTTTTGCGTATTCAAAAATTCCGGTCCAGGAATCTTCCATAAAAATTCTGTAATTTATCCATAATGGGCGTAAATTTTGATTTTCAATCGCTTCCTTGAATGTGACAGGTTTAATTTCATCAAATGATTTATAATCAGTATTCCAGTTTTGATTGAGACTTTTTAATGTTCCGTACTTGTTTTGGAGATACTGGTGAAATTTTTCAACGCACCGATCGCACCAGCATAATTCATACCTGTCATAAGGAGGTCGCCAGCTTGCAAAATGGCATTCATCTCCACAGGAGAATTCATAAGTGGAAAAATGGGTTTCACTTCTTAGTTTATCCGTCAACTCTTTTTCAACCTTTGCCAGATATTCCGGGTCATTCAAACATGGCTGCCGTATATGGTCTTCTGGTTTTCTATCCATAGTTCCCCATGGGTCGGTCTTCATATCAACAAACCTTATCGGATTGGAAACATACCAGAGGTTTTCTGCAAGCGGCGCAAGAGCGATTCCCGTGTAGTATCTTGAATCAAAACCAGAATCAAAGATGTTTTTGCAATACCATTTCTCTGTGTACGCGGCATTGTAATACGGGAACCATAGTATTGCCCTGAAATCGTCATTTTTATGTCTTAAATTTGAAACAGAGAATAATTTTGATGATCTATCGACAACGCTGTTATCATCTAAAAGCTCAAATTTCAAAAACTGAAGCAGTGTGAAATAATTTTGTGGCGGATCTATTTTAAAACTCACCTTTTTCTCATTGACCCCCTGCCCCTTGCATTCCAGAATTTGCGATTTTTGTAATCTTCCAAAGTTATCTATCAAACTGATTTTTAGTTTGAGGTTATCCCTGCCCTCTTTGCTGAATACCCTGACTTCTCCGGCGATATCCTGTTCTTTTTTAAAACTTTTGTCTATCACAATATCGCTTATGTAATCGTCCGAGGTTAATTCAATAAAACAGGATCCAAAATTCAAAATATCATTGTTCTCTTTAACAAAGATGTCTGCAAAATAATTTCCTTTTGGCAATTTTTCTTTTATTTCAAACCAGATTTCGTTTTCTCCTTTCGCAAGATTCAAATCTTTTTTATTTTTCAGAATTACCTCATTGTCTTCATTTCTTAAAATGCATTCATAAGAAACCTTTTTTGCTTTATCTGATTTCAGTAAAAATTTGATGCCGGGAAACGAATTTATGTTTGTAGCGATATAGTCAGTTCCAGAAATCTCAACCTCAGGTTTTTTGATATAAGAAATCATCAGCTGAATGATATATGCTAAAAGATAGTCATATTCAACAATCTTTATTTCAGCAGGACTCCGCATATTTGCCGGTGTTAGATTTTGGAAATGCGGGACAGAATATCCTTTAAGAAACAAAGCCTTTCCCTTTCCATAGGAATAGACCTCAAGGGTTGAATTTATAAAGTTCTCAAAGTCCTTATAATTTTTAAACTGGGGCAATCCCTTAAAAGGATAGAGGAATTTTCTTTCAAGATTAATCTTGTTTCCGACTACTTCTGTAAGGTCTTCTGATTTGATATCTTCCGCAATCTTGCAACCACCCCAATCCCCCAGGTATGCCAGAAGTATTGTTCCATCAAGCACCTTATTCAAAATCATTTCTCTGGCTGACTGGGGAAGTGCCTTCCATCTTATCTTGCCAAGGACAATGATATCGTACTGGCGACTGAGTTTTTCTTCTAAATCCTTTTGATACTCCTGGTCTGTGACAGCAACCGGCTTATAATAGCCTGACCATGGACTGAATTTATCAGGAGTTGCGA
>JAMWBX010000063.1 GCA_023818725.1 Candidatus Omnitrophota bacterium | reverse complement strand
ACTTTCACAAAGGGGGATTTTTGAAAGCAGTTTCCCCCTTTGAAAAAGGGGGATGGCAGGGGGATTTTGAGAATGAGCAACAACTGAAAAATCTCCCCACGCCCCTCTTTAAGAAAGAGGGGAGAACAAAGTGTTTCCCCCTTTGAAAAAGGGGGATGGCAGGGGGATTTTAAGAATGAGCAACAACTGAAAAATCTCTCCCGATCCCTCTTTAAGAAAGAAGGCAGCAGAAAAATAGAGAAAAAAAAATATTACAATTTCGCAGACGAACCGGTAAAAAGCAGGTCAGTTATATCTATCTCCCTTTTGTTTTCATCTCCTGCCTGTTGAATCAAAAGTGTTATATAAGAGGCAGTTATAACATCCTGTGTTTTTAATTTTTCCGGATTTGTTGCTCCCGTGATATCATCAAGAAAGTCCCTCAGATAACCGCCATCATCAGAAGCAGGAAGCTGTAAACTGCTAACCTCTTTTTTCCCTGCCTGCGCAAAAATAATGTTTTTTGCTGTGGCGGATGTCTCGGCAATTCCTCCTGTTCCGTAAACAACAAATCTCCAGTAAAAACAAAGGCCGTATCCATAACTATCAGGCAAAAAATACGAAACATCGCCAAGAACCCCGCATCCATTTTCCATTGTGAGCATCATCTGAGCCCCATCCCTGAAATGAGGATATTTTTTTGCAAAGGCGTTCCATGACCTTGCAGCGTTAATTTTAGAAAATTTCATTCCTGTTGCCCATAAAATATAATCAATCGCGTGAATGCCAATATCATTGATTGTGCCACCGTGCATTCCGGGTTGAAAATACCAGTAAGGCCTTGAATCAATCATCAGAGGATGATGTCCTGTGAAAATAATGCTGTGAACTTCTCCAGTATCACCTGATTTTATTAGATTTCTCAATCCAATAAACTGCGCCATATTTCTCATATTCAACTGACAACCAACCTTCAGGTTTTTTTCTGCAGCAATTCTGGCGATCTCCTTTATCTCTGAAATCTTTGTACACAATGGCTTGTCAGAAATAATATGCCTTCCTTTCTTTAAAGCTTCTATTGCGATTTCGCCTCTTTTGCCATAACAATCTCCAATAGCAACAATATCGCATTCGACAGATTCAAGCATTTTCCTGTAATCAGTGTGGGTAATTTTCACAATGCCTTTTTCTTCAACAAACACCCTTGTTTGCTCGTCTTGCTCGCAGGCGGCAACAAGGATAAGATCTGGAAATTTTTTAATTCTTGCGACTATGTCAAAAATATGCCCGTGTCTGAATCCGACAATTGCCATTTTTAATTTCATTTTCTTATCCCTTAATGTTTAACAAATTTTCAGCCTTACACTATCATAACACAAAAAAGCTTCTATGGACTTTCTGGTTTTTAATATGCTATCATTTTGACAAAAGGAGACAGAATGAATATGCAAAAAACTGCGATACTGTATTTTCTGTTTTTGTCAGCCATATTTTGTACACCGTGTTTTTCGAGAGACATTTTTTTTGAGGCAGAAAATTTCAATGTGGAAGGTAATGGATGGAAGATTGCTGAAGGCGATGTTGCTCGCTCTGCTTCAAACTTAAAGGTTTTGCAGGGTTCTTCAGGACAGTTTGAATCTTTCGCGTATCAAAAAGTAGATATCGCTGAGAAAGGCCTGTACAGATTCTGGGTGAGATATTCTCAAAAACCTGATGTTCGCGGAACATTTAAGTTGTCAATTTTTCATAATGAAAAAGAGATTGCATCAAAAGAATTTGACACGAAATCTGATAGAGAAAAAGCGCGCGATAGCCGTCTGGGAATGGACTATGTCTGGGACTATCTTGATGCTGAAGTTCCTTCAGGCAAAATCCTTCTTGAATTTACAAAAACCGGCCAGAAAACAGTTCACAGGTTAAGCAGGTGCATCGACTGTGTCCTTATCACAAAAGACTTAGAAAAAAAGCCCGATCATACTGAATATGGACCCGGTATTTATGTAAGAGTGAGCGTGGGGGATTGTTATGAAAAACCATTCTATATCCATATTTTCGCTGACTATTACAGAAGCCCGTGGTATGGCCATTTTTCTTTAACCCCTGATGGTCTTGATACTGGTATTTCTCCGGCAAAAGGAAGGAAAAGATTTGAAAACAACACAAAAACCGACTGGATTAACATTGCAAAACTTATGTACTGGGACACAGGCGTAAATCTTTTAATTTCACCAAGATTTGCCTATACAGAGGTTGCTCCGAGATTTAAGGTAAAGTTTGAGTTTGCTTCTGAACCAGACGAAAAAAGCATTGTAAAGGTCATTGAACGGGACGCAGAGCCATCTGGTATCCACATCATTATCCCGCCTGATTTTAATACTCCGCAGGGAGCAGAAAAACTTACTGATGATCTTGAAATTGCTCTGACCACAGGAAAAATCGCCGACTCATTCAAATGGCCCACAATCGGTAAGAAACCAGAACTTTTTCCATTTTTCGCAAGCTTCCACTCAGGAGAAAGTGGCTTTGCACCCCATGATAAAAAACTTGTTGAAAGAGAATGGAAAACACTCGATTATTTCGGATTTTCAAATAAAGATAAAATAAGGATTGGTGGGCTCTGGTTTAACAAAAATGAATGCTACAGCCAGCCTGACATTGAAAAAATGAAGGCAAAGGCAGCATCGGACATAGAAGAGTTGAAGAAAAAAAATATTTCAGTTGATAGGATTGCCTTTGCGGTCCTTATGGACGAACCAGGCGGTCAGCCACTTTCTCACATTGCTAACTGCAACGCGTGCGCTGAAAAATTTGTTCAGTGGTTGAAGAAACTTGGAAAAACCCCATCTGAGCTACTTGTAAAAAGCTGGGAAGAAGTGAAACCGGTTACAGAAGACCAGGCAGAGCAATATCCTGGCCTTTATTACTGGAGCCAGAGATTCAGATCTCGAGCGCTTGCTGATTTTATGATAACGCAAAAGGACATTATAAAGGAAACCTACGGAAGGGACATACCCTGCTGTCCGAACTTTTCTGATGGAGCAACATATGTGGCAAATTTCTATGCGCAGGGCGTGGATTATTTTGAAATTCTTGAACCTGGCGGAATGAATGCTTTGTGGAGCGAAAACTGGGGAAACGGCTCCCTTTCAAGGGAAGCAACCACCTACAATGTTGAGCTGATGCGCTCTGCGGCAATGAAAAACAACCAGGTACTCGGGCATTATCTGATTGTTTATGCGGGTAGGCTGCCCTGGGATTTTAAAACAATTACTGCAAGCCAGGTCGCAAGGGATGTTAAGGTATTTCAGAGCTTTTATTATGGTCCTTCCTGGGCAGGACATGAAGGAGGACCACCCTGGAAGTGCTCTGCCCTGTATTCGCATCCCGAAAAGTGGTATTCACAGGCAGAAATAATAAGGGAGATTGGCTGGGCTGAAGATATGCTGGTGCCAGCAAAGAAAATTCCATCGCAGGTTGCCATCATATATTCTCAAAGTTCTGATATATGGGACCTGAAGAAAAATTACAGCCCTGGCTTTGAAAGAATGTTCACATGGCTTGCGCTGACACACAGCCAGATTCCAGTGGATTTTATCTCTGAACAAACACTTATTGAAAAAGGGCTCTCTGGATATAAGGTCTGCTACTTTTCCGGACAAAATATTATCCCTGAAGCTGCTGAAAAATTGAAGCAATGGGTAAAAAATGGCGGAATTTTGTTTTTAAGCGCTGGCGCCGGTTCAAAAGACCATTACAATAAACCGATTAATATTCTGGACGATATTTTGCCTGCAAAACGACAGCAATTGCAGGTTCTTCAAACATATCTTTCAAGTGGAAGGTATCTCGATATGCTTAAGCCTCAAGACAGGGTTTTATTGAATGATCAGGAGATTCCGGTTCTGTCTTTAAAACAACAGATTGAACCAGAATCAGATTCTCAAATTCTCGCAACATTTTCAGACAAAACCCCTGCAATCGTTTCAGGAAAGGCAGGAAAGGGAACTGTTTATTACGCTGGGTTTTTACCTGGCCTTGCTTATGCTTATCAGGCGCTTGTCCACAGAAACAAAATCGCTCAGGGAGTCAACATTCAGCAGGTTGTTGCGCCACAATCCGATAAAATTGCCACTGAAACACAATTGCTGGTTCGCTCCTACAACCCCTGGCAGTACCCACAGCACATCAGGAATCTGATTACAACTCCTGTAAAAGAAGCAAAGCTTAAAATGCCTGTTGTGTGCGATACAGCACTTATTGATGCTGTTGCTATGGAATGCGAAAAAGGGATTCTTGTCCCTGTGGCAAACTATACCCTTCAACCTCGGGAAAGGGTCAATTTTGAGGTGGTGGTAAAAAAACCTGTGAGATCAATTGAATCGGCACATTGCGGGAAAATAAAATTTGTTCAGGGAAAAGACTCAGTCAAGTTTTCTATACCCTTGAAAGAAACTGATTTCATCAAGATCATTTATTGACAGTTTTTCTATAATTGAATTTGATGTATAATCTTTTTGATGAAAGAATTCCTTTTCATTGCGCTTGCATACCTTATTGGAAGCATTTCTTTTGCATGGCTTTTCACCTATTTCCTTATCGGAGCTGATATTCGCCAGATAGGAACAAAAAACCCGGGCGCTGCTAATGTCGCAAGGCAACTCGGGAAAAAATGGGGAATACTTGTCTGGATTGGAGATACCCTGAAAGGCGCAGGAAGTATGGCAATCGCAGAGTATAATGGAATAACAAATGAAATTATTCTGACAGTCATTGGAATTTTCGCCATTATTGGACATTGCTATCCAGTTTTTCTGAGGTTTAAAGGAGGAAGGGGAGTAGCCACAATGGGGGGTGTAATACTGTATCTTGCCCCGCTTGTCTTTCCTTTTATTATTGGATTCTGGTTTATTGCTCAAACTATCAATCCTCGTTCATTGAAAATTATGCTTGTTGAGTTGCTTTCGTTTTTTGTTTTGATTTGGCAGATTTACCCGCGCAGTTTTGTCAATCTTGCTATCTCCACAATACTGCTGATAATCACAGGAATGATTGTCAATCGTGATGTTTTGAAAGAAATGAGGTCCTCAAAATGATTTTGTGGAAAAGGAAACTTTACAGGGTTATCTTTGGAGGACTTATTCCATTTGTGTATTTACTTACAAAGGATCCTCTGGCGCCAGCGCTAATCGCTTCTTTCTTCCTATTCTGGTTATTGCTGATGGAGTTTGAAAGATATTTACATCCTGGGTTCTGGAACTGGTTGTTGAAACATTCTCCGGGCATTTTTAAAACAAGACCAGGAATTTTGACAGGCGACACAAATTTTATGATTGCAAGTTTTGTCTCTGTTTTATACTTTCCATTTCCAATCTCTGTTGCAAATCTTCTTTTTCTCACATTCGGAGACGCAGCCAGCGCAATTATCGGCGTAAGATATGGAAAACTCCAAATTTTCCCTGGTAAGACAGTTGAAGGCATGCTTGGAGGAATAATTGTCAACACAATCATTGGAATTTTTTTTGCTTTCCACTTTGCAGTATCTTTTGAAATTTTGTTTGCAGGTGTGTTGACAGGTTGCGTTCTTGAGGTTCTTCCGATAAAAATTGACGATAACCTTACAGTAGGATTAATCCCGGGTATCCTGATGACAATTCTTTTTATTTTATGATAATGCGAGGCCTTTATCCCTGAAAAAGCGAAAGTATTTCTCTTCCAAACTCAATTTTCTGCCATTTTCTGAGGTGGCGGTTGTTTTCAATATCGTGAATTGTCTCAATGTTTGAGTCAGCAAGTGAAACAATCTGGCTATGAGAAAGCACAAGATAACTCTGTATTCCAAGTTTTTCTGCTTTTGAGTTCCTCCACTGCTGCAACAGTTCAACCCTGCGAGAAAATTCAGGATTGACTGTTTTTTTATGACGATGAAAGGTGCGTCTATTTTCCTGTTTCGCACACCTTGAGCGTTTTATTTTTTCAAGCATCTCCGCAAGATGCTTATTCTCAATGAACCTGTTTTTTGCTGTGATTGTCTCCAATTTTCGAAGGTTAATGTCATCTGTAGCGGCGATTTTCAATATTGTGTCTTTGTCAAGCACCTTAAAGGCCGGAATGTCTTTTTCTCTCGCAATTTTTTCTCTTATCTCAGCTATCGCTTCAACAGCTTTTATCTTTTTCTCAGGGATTTTTCCGGCGCCTTTTATTATCTTTTTTTTCTCTTCCTGCGGTTGCGAAACTGAACATGCAAGCGCTTCACATTCTTCTATCACCCATTCAAGCCTGTTTGTCTCTACGAGTTTCTCCATTAATCTGTCTTTCAATGACAGCAGATATTTTGTATCGTTTACTGCATATTCAAGCATCTCAGCTGTCAATGGCCTTATAGCCCAGTTGCTTTTCTGGTATTGCTTTTTCAGTTTCACATTGAAATGCTTTTCAACCATAGTTGCAAGCGATGTCTTCTTCTCTCCAAGAAAACGAGCCGAAATTTCAGTGTCAAAAAGATTGGTTATTTGAATCCCAGCGCAGTGATAGAGCATACGTATATCATACACCGAGCCATGAAGCACCTTCAAAACACCTTGATTAAAGAAAACCTCTTTCAATGGCGAAATATCCCTGATTTTAAGGACGTCAATAATAAAATTCTGATTTCTTGTTGATACCTGTATTAAACAAATCCTTGAGTGATAACTGTAAAGAGAATTACCTTCTACATCAAAAGCGATTTCTTTTTCTTTATAGCGCGAGGACCTGGAGCGCCTGGCCCAGTACATCATCAGAAACCCCTTCGCTGTCGAAAAGATGCAGGTCAGTCAGCTCGGCGGGACGATCGTGTACCGTTCCGGCATGAACCCGAAGATCCGGCGCAACTTCGAGGTCTTCAGTCCGTGCGACTTCATCGCCGCCATCACCCAACACATCCCGGATAAGAGCTTCCAACTTGTCCGCTACTACGGCTGGTACTCGAACAAGATGCGCGGCCAGCGGGACAAACGCGCCGCCGAAGAGGCTAAGGCCGCGGGGCAGCCCGTGCAGATCATCGACGTCTCCGAACACAAACCCCGCCGCATCCCTTCCGCGAAATGGCGCGAACTCATCAAGAAAGTCTGGGAAGCCGACCCGCTGCTGTGCCCGCG
>JAMWBX010000062.1 GCA_023818725.1 Candidatus Omnitrophota bacterium | reverse complement strand
GAGATAGCCGGAACCAAAGCCTGTTTCATTGTTAATCATCCAAAGGCAATAGACATTTCCATCAGGATGGAGGCAGAGAGAACTGCGAGAGTCAGGGTTTTTGCCTTTTATCATTCTACCGAGATTTTTTGCTTTCACTGCATTACCTGTTGAAGAAAGGTCTATTTTATAAAGATCTGGAAAACTTATCATCGTCATATAGGCACTTTTCTTGTCCTGCGCCAGAGCCCAGCAGGGTATTGCATAGCCGTGTCCTTCTGGTTTCTTGAAAAGTTTGCCGGATATGGCCATTGGCCGAACAATCACCTTATCAGTAGAAGGGTCATATGTCGCAATTTTGAAATCTTTTGTTATCGCATGAGCTCTTCCTTTTCCATCAATTAAGGTCGTTGCATAGGGCACTAGCATTGGACCGAGTTCCCTGTATTTTTTTGTTTTCATATCGTAAAGCATCCAATGCTGATCTTCGCAGGTAACAACATAAATCAGATTTCTTTTTTCATCTGCTGCAACATCAATTACACCCTGACCCGGATATGGCATTCCAAGCGATTCTGGTTTCTGGGTTGATGGGTCGTAAACCATAACATAACCACCAGGATATTCTGAGGTATCTCCTGTAGAACGATATCCCTGTTTGCTGCCAACATAAATTTTTCCGCTTTTCCCGACAAAGTTTTTTGTATGTATCTTTGCTTGGGCAGCATAGCCGGTTGCATTGATACCGCATACTTTATGGGTATCAATGACAATCTTCTGTCTTTCTGTATAAGGGTCAAACTCCACAAGATAGGAGTTTTCATTGTATTTTGTTGTGCCGATATAGAGCTTTCCGTCAAGTCCTTCACATAGAGAAAAATAACCTGATTCATTATTGTGTGTGCCAGGTAAAACATGATATGCTTTTGCAAACACATATCTGAATGGCGCATTTTGTTCTGCAGATGGGTGTAAAAATCTAGCCAGCACTAATGAAAAAATTAGAACCGCTAAAATTTTTCTTTTCATTTTCTGCCTACTGGGTTATTTAGTTTATTTATAACTGTAAAAACCCTGACCGGTCTTTTTCCCGAGTTTGTTATCCTTTAGCATTTGACGCAGTAATTTACAGGGTGCGTATTTTACATTATTTAGTTGTTTTTCAAGGTTTTCCATGATATTCAGACATACATCAATTCCGATAAGGTCAGCGAGAGCCAATGGTCCCATAGGATGGCCTGCACCAAGCTTCATTGCAGTATCAATGGAATCTCTATCGGCAATATTTTCCTCAAACAGAATTACTGCTTCGTTTATCATTGGGATTAAAAGACGGTTAACAATAAACCCGGGTTTATCTTTCACTTCAACAGGGGTTTTACCGATAAATTCAGCAAGGGCTTTAATTGTCCTGATTGTGTCTTCTGATGTTTTTTCGCCTCTAACAACTTCAACAAGCTTCATCCTGTGTGCAGGGTTAAAAAAATGCATGCCTACGACTCTTTCAGGATAATTTACTGCCTCTGCTAATTTGCTTATTCTGAGGGAAGATGTATTTGATGCAAGAACGACATCCTTTGAAAAAATTTTATCAAGATGGGAAAAGAAGGATTTTTTGATTTTAAGGTCTTCTACGATTGCTTCTATTACAAGATCAGCGCTCCTTGCCCGGTGGACATCTTCTATGATAGTGATTCTGCCAAGGATTTTTTGTTTATCCTGTGTTCTAAGCTGTTTTGAATCAATGCTTCTCTGCAGTCGTTCGCTGATTTTTGAAACTGCATTTCTTGCAATTTCCATACTGGAATCAAATAGAAAAACATCTATTTTGTGTTCAGCCATGCATTGCGCAATTTGTGAACCCATTGTTCCTGCGCCTGCAACAAGAATATTTTTTATCTCCATTTTTCTTCCTCTGCTGGTTATTTTCGCTTTTTTTAAGGGGTACAAAATTTAGTTTTCTTTTTGTCTATTATAAACTTTTTCATCAGTTTATTATACACCAGGTATCTGAGAGTATTGATTTTTTACCATTTTGCCATTATACTGTTTATTTATATGGCGGTTGTATATTCAGTGACAAATCAGAAGGGCGGGGTTGGAAAGACAACCACATGTCTTTGTCTGGGTTCGGCTCTGGCTGAACAGGGTTACAGGATATTGCTTGTTGATTTCGATCCTCAAGCAGGACTGACTGTTTCTCTGGGAAACGAACCTGAATCATTTTCAAAAACAATTTATGACTCCCTAATCGATTGTGAACAAAATCCCCTGAAAGACGTTATTGTTGATACAAAGGTTAAAAATCTTTTTCTTGCGCCTTCAAACCTTGATCTGGCAGGAGCAGAAGGAGAGTTGATCGGCGAGATCGGCTGGGATAGAAATCTTAAGGATGCCCTGGGTGAAATTAAAAACAACTTTGATTTTGTATTTATTGACTGCCCGCCAAGTCTGGGAGTACTGACTACAAACGCTTTGATATGTGCTGACACAGCAATTATTCCTGTTCAAACAGAATATCTTGCGCTCAGAGGTTTGAAACAGCTTTCAGACATCATCGTGAAGGTGAGAAAGAAAGGCAATCCGGAATTGAGAAAAAGGATACTCAGGACAATGCACAATACCAGAACTCTTCATTCAAGAGAGGTTGTTGAAGAACTTGAGAAGATATTTCCAGATGAAGTTTTTAAGACAATCATAAAGAGAACAGTAAAATTTGCCGACGCAACACTGGCAGGAATGCCGATAATTCAATACGCAAGCACTTCTGAAGCATCCGAAGCATACAGAAATCTTGCAAGGGAGGTGATTGAAGATGCGGCCAAGACCATCTCTAAAAGGTAAGGGTATTGACATCTTTCTTGGTGAACCGGAAGTAAAAAAGGAAGCAAAAAAGGGCAAAGCCACCTTCTATTTTCCCGAAAATCTGCTTTCAGAACTTGATGAAGCCTGGTTTGTTTTTAGGAGAATCAACAGGAAAATAAAAAAATCAGACATTGTTCAGGCGTCTCTTGAAATCGCTTTGAAAGAATTTAAGGAAAAAGAGCAGCAAAGCCCGCTCATGGAATACTTCAAAGAGAAAAAATGAAGAAATCCTGTCGTTTTTTCTGGAACCACATCTATCCTGAAACTGTCTAATGAATAAAAAGGAAATAAACGAGCTTGATGACGAAAAACTTGTCAAAATGGTTCAGGATGGAAACGATATGCTGGCGTTTGAAATACTCGTGAGAAGGTACCAGAATATGTTATATAACATATGTTTCAGGTTTATGACAGATCGACAGGATGCTTTTGATTGCGCTCAGGACTCTTTTATCAAGGCGTATGAAAACATCAGGACATTCAGGCATCTTTCTTCTTTTAAAACATGGCTTTACAGAATAGCAGTAAACGTATGCAAAAATCGTCTTCGGTCCTGCCAGTACAGAACAAGAAAAAAAACAGTTTATATCGAAGATAAAACCATTGATATTGAAGATTGCTCTAATTGCCCGGCACAGCAGTATGAAAGAGAGCGTCGACAAAAAATTGTGCAAAGTGCAATTGACAGACTGCCATTTGATCAGAAACAGATGATTGTGCTTCGCGATATAGAACAGCTTTCATATGAAGAAATCGAAAAAATTACAGGGTTTCCTTCTGGCACAGTTAAATCAAAACTATCAAGGGCCCGAGAAAAATTGAAGGAACTCCTGAAGGATACAAAAAATGAACTGTAAAGAAATTCAGAAGATTCTTTCAGATTATCTTGACAGGGCTGTTTCTGAAAGCCAGAATGAAGAAATTGCCCTGCATCTAGAAAGTTGCAAAACCTGTCAGAGTGAATTTGAGCAATTGCAGAAAACAATTTCCATGGTAAGAGATCTTCCATCTGTTTCCGCTCCAGCTGGTCTTGTGGGAAGCGTTATGGAAAAAATTCAAGAAAAACAGGCGATAAGAGGCAAACTCAGATTCTGGCTTGCTGGTATTGCTTGCGCGGAAATTGTAGCATTTGTTTTGATTTACAAACTTCACAGTCCGGTGAAAATTGTATTCGAGCCGCAAAAGCCAGACATAGAAATGCAGCAAAAAATTGTTGAAAAATCCTTGCCGCAAACAAAGGAAAACAGAGAGACAATTGTAGAAAGAAAGCAGGAAAAAGTTGTTTACGTTCTGAAAAGGGATGCAGAAAAACAAGAAAAACCAGAAATTCTAATACAGATAGATGCGCGGCAGCAGAAAACTCTGGCTTTTGCGCGAGGCGAAAAAGTTTATAAGGAAAAAAGCGTAATTACCCCGTCAGAAGATATTTTTCTTCAAAGAGGCAAGCCCGGTGATTTGCAGGACAGGGTGATGGAGGGAACAGAAAAACAGTTGCCAGCAGCATCATCTCAGATTCCAGAAAGACCAGACGAACTGGATTTGAAAACTGAAATTTACCAGTGGATTACTGGCGCCGGAGGGAAGATTCTTTCAGAGCAGCAGACGTCTGAAACAGAAATCAGCAGTTTGATTATCGCTAATATTCCTGGTTCTGTTTATAAGGATTTTCTTGAGAACCTTAACAGGAAATTCAATGTGGCAAATTACAATTCAATAAAAGCCATTGTTCCTTCAGAAGATTTCGTTACAATAAAACTTCAGATTTTCAAATAAAAGCCTTCATCAAAAGGAAAATTCCAAAACCAACAAGAAATATCGAGCAGCAAATGGTAATAATTCTGAAAACAAAAGGTGTTATTTTTGCCATACTTTTTCCTATGGAAAAAGAAACTGCGCTGTACCAGGCAAAATCTGCTGAAATATGGCCGATAAAAAAAGCAATTATACCGGCCAAACCGTAAGGCAAAGCAATTGAAAGATACGCAAGCCCTATTGTTATCCACCATATTGTCCAGTATGGATTTGAAATGCTGACGATAATTCAGCTAAAAATAGAAGAAATCGGCATTGCGTCGACCTTCAGTGAATTCAAATCAAGTTCTTTTTTTTTCAACATTGAAATGGCTATTAATAAAAGCATACAACCGCCGACAATGCTTAACAATTTCGAAAACGCTGGCTGTTTTAGAAATGAGCCAAAACCTGCTATTAGAAAAACAACCATCACAAGTTCAAGAATCGAGTGACCAAAAATCAAAAGGGGTCCCTGTTTTGCTCCATATTTTAGAGATCGTGTCACAGTAATTGCAAGCAGAGGACCTGGACTTAGCGCTCCTGATAGAGCGATGGCAAAGGAACTTAAAGCAATCGCGAAAAGACTCATCTTGAAAGATATGCCTTTAGCATTTTTATATCGTGTGGTAGCACAACATCTGGTTCCCAGGCCTTTATATACTCTCCGGAAAGATACCCCTGATAGTTTATCTGTTCCAGCAACATAAGAGCTTCTTTGTATGGTATTTCGCCCTCGCCCATCAACACAAGTTTCACATTTCTTTCAGCATCATAAACTCCATCATGGATGTGGCAGTGCTCAACAAAATCCTTCACACAATCAAATGCTTCTTTTATTGCCATGCCTTTTGTATAGGGATGCATAATATCCCAGTTAATCCTTACATAGGGGTTTTCAGCAATCTTTACTGTTTGTGATACAACATCTGCACGTGAAAAAAAGTCGTGAGTTTCTAGACACAGGAAAATTTTATTTTTTTCTGCATATTCTCCTGCAATTCCAAGGCATTCTCCCACAATTTTTATCGCATCTTCCACGCTTATTTCCCTATCAGGAATACCGCCAAAAACTCTTATTCTCTTTGTTCCGATATCAAGGGCGAGGTCAATAAACGCTTTTGTGGTTTCAATTGCTTCTTTTCTTTTTGTCAAGTCAGTAAAACAGTATCTCAATGAAGTGGCAAGGCAAGCGCATTCAATACCGCTGTCTTCAAACATTCTTTTTATTTCTTTCCTTTTTTTAGCACTTGCTTCAAGCTCAATACCGTGGTTGTGTTGCGCCTGGGAACGCGGTTCAACTCCATCATATCCATATTTTTTTGCATATTCCAGCATTTCACCCAGACTCGCCTCAGGACAGGAAAAACTCATGAAAGAAAATTTCATTTGTCCTCCCTTTTCGATATCAAAAATTATATCGCTTTTAAAAAAATTGTAAATGCACATGTAGTATTTACAACATGCATTTTTTTTGGTATTATACTTTTGCCTGTCCCGTGCGCAGGCGGAGTGGGAAACTTTGAGCCAACACCAAAAAAAAAGGGAGCCAAGTCTGACATTCAAGACAGGCCGGAAACGGAAGTCGCGGTGTTCAGCGCGGCGCCCACCTGTAAATAAGGGTCTCAAAGGTTGCACCGCTTACGGCGGGACGGGTGCTAAAATTTCTGGGTAGGTGGCCGAGTGGAAATGGCAGCAGACTGTAAATCTGCCGGCGTAAGCCTACGGAGGTTCGAATCCTCCCCTGCCCACTTTGAAAATTAGGGAATTAGGGGAGGATTCGAATTGGAGCGAAGACGTATAAGTCCGAGCAAGTGCGAGGACTTGTGCGGCTGGCCGACCTGAGCCGTAGTGGGAGGCGAAGGCGCCGAATCCTTTTCTGCCCAATAATCTTGATTGTAGATAACAGGAAGTGCCAGTCAATGAAATGATGCGGGGTTAGTTTAGTGGCAAAACATCAGCCTTCCAAGCTGATTATACGGGTTCGATTCCCGTACCCCGCTCTTGAAATCATTCCTGGAATATTGAAGATTTTTTCTATCAGGAGCATCTAAATGAAAGTTGAGATTCAAAAACTTCCGAGATACGGCCGAAGGATTTTAATTGAAATTGAGAAGGAAAGAATCGACAGGGAAAAAGAAGATGTTGTAAAAAAACTTCAGCAAAATGCTGAGGTTCCCGGGTTTCGCAGGGGAAAAGTTCCAAAAAATGGTAGCGAGTCCCGTTTCAACGAAGATATCAGGAAAAAGGTTGTTGAAAACCTTATTACAGAATCCTATATTAATGCTGTCAAAGAGAATAACTTATCACCTGTGATTGAACCTGAAGTATCGGATGTGAAATTTGAAGATACATTGAGTTTTAGCGTATACGTGGAAGTAAAGCCAGAGGTAAATATAAAAAGATACAAGGAACTTGTTGTCAAAGAGGTTGAGCCAGAACCAGTAACAGAACAGATGATAGATGAAGTGCTGGCCGATTGGGAGAAAAAAAAGGAGTTCGCAAG
>JAMWBX010000061.1 GCA_023818725.1 Candidatus Omnitrophota bacterium | reverse complement strand
ATCCCTGAAATGCAAATGCATCAAGGAACATTTGCTTCAGTTATGTGGCAGCTTAAACAGGAATGGATGAAAACAGGAAAACAATGGCCTGAGCTTATGTCAATAGAAGGACCTTCTGTATCTCCCTCAATTCCTGGTGCATTAACGATGCAGGAAGAAGCAGATCACACAGTAAGGGCATATCTGCTGCTGATGGCGTATAACACCACCCGGCACTTTGGTTGTCCTGCAGGTTTTCAATGCGCAGGGGCATGGGGAGAAACACATTACGGGAATGGTTTGTGTAAGAGAATTCCTTTACTATATCCAAAGCCAGTCTATTGCGCCTATGCCACACTGACAAGACAGACAAACAGGATGAAATACATAAAAATGATCCCGACTGGCAGCAACACAGTATTCTGCTTACAGTTCAAACACTACAAGGATGGAAAGACTCTTCATGTTTTATGGACAATCCGCGGAACAAGAGATGTGTATATAACCGGACAGAAAAACTTTAAAATAGAGATGTATGACCAGATGGACAATTGCACGATAGTAAGAGAAAAAAACGGCTATTATAAAATCAAAATCAGCAGTTCCCCTGTTTATATCTGGGGTATCGAAAATGACCCACTTATTTCACTCGGCGAACCTGTTCATGTGGATGCATATCCTTCAAAGGTCTCAAAAAAAATTAGTAATCTTGGCAATGGCTTGTGGAAGGTGTCTTCTGAAAGGGACCTTGATTATGAAAATGCCCACAAGGAATTTGTAAAAAAATTCCCCGGCAATATGGAAGCAAAGATCGTTATGGCTCCAGTTAAACAGGGGAAAAAAGCGCTGTCAATCACTCTTAAGAAACAGGAAAAAGAAAGAAAAACAATGCCTTTCTACACAACAGTCGTTCCAGAAAAACCGATTGTGATACCAGGCAAACCAAGCCATATCGGAATGTGGGTGAAGGCTAATAGCGACTGGGGAAGGATTGTTTACTGTTTAAGGGACGCGCATGGCGAAAAATGGATAAGCAATGGCAGGGACGGAGAATGGAATGTAGACGATGTGCACTGCGCAAGTGTATTTTGCTTTGACGGATGGAGATATCTGAGGTTTGAACTACCAGGAAATCAACCGTTTGACTGTTTCAGAGAACCCGGCACCTGTTGGTGGGGAAACTATGGTGGCGATGGAATAGTGGATCTTCCTTTAACGATAGAAAAGATATTTGTTGAAAGGAGAACACACGTAATTGTCGCTGACCGGTTGGTCCCCGCTGATACTTCTGATACATTGCTTGCGGATTTGTACGCTGAGTATTCTGACATTTCGGACATGACTGAAGAAGCCGTCAGAGTTTCAAAACTCAGAATGCCTGTTGATGAAGAAACACCAAACATTGAAAATCCGATAGCGAAACTGAACGAAACAGGCGTTCTCCCTGCGACAGAAATCACTTCCATCACCATACCTGAAAGGGAGTATGATGGAACAAGGTGCCATGTTTGGTTCAAAAAAGTCGAAGAGGCGTCTTCGTATGACATCTGGGTTAGCCCTTACGAAAACGGTACTGGAGCTGTGTGTATGGCGGAAAAATGGACAGAGCCAGGGGGTCTTCTAACAGGACTGAACGCCAATGTTGACTTTTATCTTTTTGTTGTTTACAGGGACAGTGAAAATAAAATATCGAGGCCTTCCCGTCCTTTTCATATAAAATTAAAAGATATGTTTCCGATGAAATAATTTTAGGCTAGACCCATTTCAATCATTTTTTCTGCAATCTGCACAGCATTCAGGGCAGCACCTTTTTTTATATTATCACCTACCACCCACAAATCGACAGCATTTTCAATAGCCGTATTGACGCGAATCCTGCCGACAAAGACATCGTCCCTTCCAGAAACATCAACAGGCATCGGATATATCGATTTTTCCGGCTCGTCCAGAAGATGTACGCCTTCCGTGGACGAAAGAATCTCACGGCATCTTTGCAAATCTGGAGTAGATTCAAACTGAACAGTTATTGCTTCTGAATGCCCGTTAAAAACAGGCACCCTGACACAGGTGGCGGAAATCATGATATCCTGGCGATCAAGAATTTTTCTTGTTTCCTGAATCATCTTGACTTCTTCAGTATAGTACCCTGGAAACAAATCTGACAGACTTCCAACCTGAGGTATGACATTGAAAAGAATTCTGTGAGGATAGACATCTATCGTAATCTTTTGTCCTGCCAGATATTGATTGGTCTGAGTTTTAAGTTCTTCAACTGCTTTACTTCCTGTTCCTGAAACTGCCTGATATGTGGAAACAATTATTCTTTTTACACGATATTCTCTGTCAAGGGGAGCGACAGCCATAAGCATTATTATTGTTGAACAATTCGGATTTGCAATCAAACCTCTGTGTTTTTTTACATGTTCAGGATTCACCTCCGGTATCACCAGAGGTACGTCCGGATGCATCCTGAAATCCCCACCGTTGTCAATCACAATCGCTCCTTTTTCCACGGCCAACCAGGCAAATTCTTTACTTGCCCCTTTTTCACCCTCAGTGCCAGCAAAAAAGGCAAAATCTATGCCATTAAAAGAGTCTTCTGATGCCTTCTCAACAACAAAAGATCTGCCGGCAATAATTTCGGTTCTTTCCTTGGTTGCAAAAATCTTCAGGTTTGCCATTGGAAAGTTTCTCTCAAGCAAAACCTCCACCATTTTTTTTCCTACCATTCCTGCACCAACAACTGCAACATTGTATTTTCTCATAAATACTCACCCCTTTTAAGCATTCTTAATCCTGTTTTGCAATCACCCATTGAATACCATTGACAGTCCTTGCACAGGTTATCAAGCATATCTACAGCAAACCTATCCCTTATTTTTTTATACAGTTCACTCAACTTTGCGCTACTTGGTATATCAACATCCATAATCGAAATAATTCTTCGTTCTTTATCCCTTAAAATGATCTCTGAATCTGACTTTTTCACGCACTTCATGTTCGAAAAATAAGGGCAGAAAGCACAGATATCATCACCACCCATAACCAGATTAACTTTTAGTTCAGGATCTTCCTTTATCATATTTAAAATTTTATCCATATTTTTCACAAAAGTTTCGCTGTAACCGATCCCCTTGAAACCAAGCAAACAAAAAAGATGATGAGGTCTAATTTTTAAAAGATCTTTCATTGGAAAAACTCCGCGGAGAACAAAAAGCCACTAAATAAGCAGCAAAATAGGCCTTCACAATATCAACAGGAATAAATGGTGCCACAGCCATAAGCAATGTCGTCTTTAATCCTGTTTGCATAAAAACCGAGAACCAGATAGCTCCGCAACAATATATAATTGCAACTCCTGCAAGCATTGCAAATATCTGTCTAGAGATACTTTGCCACCTTATTCCTCTGTCAAAAAGCCATCCAACAAAAAATGCAGCAGGGATAAAACCTATAATATACCCAAAGCTGGGTAGTAAAACCATTCCGCAATTGCCTGCAGCAAACCATGGTATCCCCGCCATACCGCCAAAAAAATATATTATCTGACTGAGGCCCGCCAGACTCTTACCCAGTAGAGCTCCACCTAAAAGAACCACAAAAACCTGTCCTGTAACAGGCACCGGAGTGAAAGGCAATTTTATAAATATCTGTGCAGAAACACCTGTTAAAAAGGAAAAAGCAAAAGAAAGTAAAAGCCTCTCTACAAAGGTAGCACTGCTTATCCAATCATAATAAACATGGCAGCGGTCTCTCCATTTTTTAATAGCTTGTTCCATGATCAACACCTGTTAAATCTCAGAAACAAATTTTGCAATCAATTCACCAGCTTCAGATGTTCCCATACCCATCCTACCTGCTTCAAGACTTTTGATATGCTTTTCAGAAAGTGCTTTACTGATTGCTTTCTCTATACAATCAGCAGCTTTTTTCTCTCCAAGAACATTAAGCATCATTGCACCTGCAGCAATCGTTGCTACCGGACATATTACATTCTTACCTGCATATTTAGGGGCAGAACCATGAATGGGTTCAAACATGCTGACACCTTCAGGGTTGATATTTCCACCTGCGGCAACTCCTAAACCTCCCTGGGTAATGGCTGCTAGATCCGTAATGATATCACCAAACATATTGTTTGTAACTATCACATCAAACCACTCAGGATTTTTCACCATCCACATGCATGCTGCGTCAACAAAAGCGTAATCCAGTTTTATATCCGGGTAATCCCTGTTTACATCCCGACAGGTTCTTCTCCATAAATCGCCGGAAAAAGTCAATACATTTGCCTTATCAACACATGTCAATGTCTTCTTCTTGTTTCTATTACGAGCAAGTTCAAATGCGTATCTGACGCATCTTTCCACGCCTTTGCGTGTATTTATATCCAGTTGAGTTGCGATCTCATCCTGCGTATCTTTTTTAAAAAAGCCTCCGATACCGCAATACGCGCCTTCTGTATTTTCCCGCACAACAACATAATCTATATGTTCTGGCCCTTTGTCCTTTAAAGGCGTCCAGACACCTGGGTAAAGTTTTACTGGTCTTAGATTTATATACTGATCAAGATCAAATCTGATTTTGAGCAGGATTCCCTTTTCAAGTATGCCTGGCTTCACATCTGGATGACCTATCGCGCCAAGATAAATCGCATCCAGTTTTTTGAATTCCTCTATTGCTGAATCAGGCAAGGTTTCACCGGTTCTTAAATATCTATCTCCGCCAAAATCATAATGAACGGTTTCGAGGCGAAATTCAAACCTGCTTGACGCAGATTTCAAAACTTCCAATCCGGCGTTGATAATTTCAGGTCCTACCCCATCTCCAGGAATAACACCTATTTTATATACTTTTCCTTTGCCCATTGCATCAATCCTCCGCTTTTTATAATCATTTGAAGAAATTCAGGATATTTAATAAAGTCTCCTGTTTGGTTACGTGTTATGTTTACAATTGTTCCCTTGTCAAGATCAACCTCAACGATATCGTCCTGAAAAATCCTTCCTACAAAATTAGTTTCAACAATTGGAAGACCAATATTTATCGCATTTCTGAAGAAAATCCTTGCAAAACTTTTCGCTATAACAAGGGAAATTCCGCATCCCTTTATCGCAATTGGCGCGTGCTCACGACTTGAACCGCATCCAAAATTTTCTCCGGCTACAATAATATCTCCCTTTGCAATCTTTTTTGAAAAACCCGGGGAAATGGTTTCCATACAATGCAATGACAGCTCAGAGATATCCGTCGTATTTAGATATCTTGCTGCAATAATGTCGTCTGTATTGATATGGTCACCGAATTTCCAAGCCTTTCCTCTTATTTTCATTTCAAAACCTCTTCTGGATGTGAAATCCTGCCTTTTATTGCAGAAGCCATGGCAACCTCAGGGTTAGAAAGATATACAAAACTTTCAGGATGTCCCATTCTCCCTATAAAATTTCTGTTGGTTGTAGCAATTGCGACTTCCCCTTTTGCCAGAACGCCCATATGTCCGCCAAGACAAGGACCACATGTTGGCGGACTTATCACGCAACCCGCATCCATAAAAATATGAATCAATCCTTCTTTTAATGCCTGCTGGTAAATCTTCTGTGTGGCTGGAATTATTATAACCCTGACATCTGAATGAACCGACTTACCTTTCGCTATCATTGCTGCCTTTCTAAGATCAGATATTCTTCCATTTGTGCATGAACCTATCACTACCTGGTCTATTCTCACATCTGAAAATTCTCTGACATCTCTGGAATTCGAAGGAAGATGAGGCGCGGCAACCTGTGGCCCGATTGAACTAACATCTATTTCAATAATGTTTTCGTACTTCGCATCCCTGTCACTTTTATAAAATATCCCTTTTCCCCTGGAAACCGAAAGTAGAAATTCCTCGGTAATCGTATCCGGCGCAATAATTCCATTTTTTGCACCTGCTTCGATCGCCATATTACAAATTGTAAATCTGTCATCCATTGAAAGGTTTTCAATTGCCTCTCCTTCAAACTCCATTGCTTTGTATCTTGCACCATCAACTCCAATTTTGCCTATAGTATAAAGAATGATGTCTTTTCCACCGGTAAACCTACTACATCTTCCGGTATATATAAATTTTATCGAAGGTGGAACCTTCAACCATATTTTCCCCGTAATAAATGCAAATGCCACGTCCGTACTGCCAACACCGGTTGAAAATGCACCAACCGCACCATATGTACAGCTATGGCTATCTGCTCCAATAATCAAGCTGCCTGCAAGTATCAATCCCTCTTCAGGAAGAAGTGCATGTTCAATTCCAACCCTTCCAACATCATAGAATCTTGTCCTGTGTTTTTTAGAAAAATTTCTTAAAACCTTAACCATTTCGGCACTTTTAATGTCTTTACACGGAGTGAAATGATCTGGTACAAGAACTATTTTCGAAGGATCAAAAACCTTTTTGGCATCCGCCTTTTCAAATTCCTCAATCGCAAGAGGACCTGTAATATCATTCGCAAGAATCAGATCAACATTAGCCTCGATAAACTGCCCAGGGAAAACCTCATCAAACCCACAATGTGCAGCAAGTATTTTCTCTGTAATCGTCATAGGACCTTCTTCTATCGCGTCATAAGAAATTTATTTCTAGGGAAAAAAGATCAGGTGCCCCTGTATTTTTTCTTACAGATACTTTTTCTTGCAAGATACTGGTTTATTGCATTAATGTAAGCTATTGCACTTGCTTCGATAATATCGGTACTGATGCCCTTGCCAGCTACATTCACCCCATCAATAACAAGAGAAACTATCACTTCTCCCTGAGCATCCTTTCCACCGCTCACAGCTGAAATTCTATACTCTGCAAGTTTTGGAGATAACTTCACGATTCTGTCTATAGCCCTGTAGAGTGCGTCTACTGGTCCATCTCCTAAAGAGGCGTCCTCAAAAATCCTGTCCTCTTTTCGAATTTGAACAGTTGCGCTTGGAAGGGTTGAAGTACCTGAAATAATATGGAAATATTCAAGCTTATAAACAGATTTGACAGCAGGCATTGTTACTTGCTCGGCAAGCACAAGAAGGTCAAGATCGTTTATCTCCTTTTTTTTATCAGCTAGTCTTTTGAATTGCTCAAAAATTTTATTCAAAATATCTTCCTCAACAGAAATTCCAAGCGATTTAAGTCTCAATTTCAACGCATGCCTTCCTGAATGTTTCCCTAGAACGAGAGTGCTTTCCGGTATGCCAACCATCCTCGGATGCATAATCTCATAGGTTT
>JAMWBX010000060.1 GCA_023818725.1 Candidatus Omnitrophota bacterium | reverse complement strand
TTATCAAAAGGTTGGAACCGCGACCAATAAATTTCACATCTGTCCCTTTTTTTTCAAGCTCGAAAAGAAACTCTATTTCCTCTTTTTTTGATGGAAAAACAACCATTGATAATAGTCCGCCTGTTTTGAATGTTGTAAAATCTTTTGCAGAAGCATCAAAAACAACCCTCTTCCCAAACGCATCTACAAGCATTTTTTTGACTGAATCATTCATAAATTACATTTTTTAAGTAAAGTCCGTATGCTGGAGCAGTTGGTGAAGCTAATCGTCTGTCTTTTGATGCGATTATCCTTTTAATCTGTTCAGGTTCAATCCTTTTTCTTCCTGCATCCACCAGTGTTCCAACAATATTGCGCGCCATTTTGTAAAGAAAACCAGTTCCACAGATTTCAATGGAAATGATATTTACATCAGGATCAAAACAGAAGTACTCCTTTTTTATTTTAATGTATTCGATTGTTCTCACAGTGTTTTTAGCCTTTCTTCCTGATGCTTGAAAGCATGAAAAATCTTGAGTGCCGGCGATAAAAGAAGCTGCTTTTTTCATTCTTGAGATGCAAATTTTTTCTGGAATATACCAGGCTCTATCAAGCAGGAAAGGAGAGTTGAAATCAGTCAACAGATACCTGTATATTTTTTTCTTCGCGTCAAAACGAGGATGGAAACTTTCACTGGCTATTGATACATTTTTAACTCTGATATGCTTATCGAGCAATGCGTTCATTGCTTTATGAATTTGTTCGGGTCTCATATCTGTTTCAAGGGCGAAAGAAATGACGTGTTTTGTCGCGTGGACGCCTGAGTCTGTTCTTCCTGAGGATTGAATCTTTATTCTTTTCTGAAAAATTCTCGAAAGAACCTTTTCAATCTCTTCCTGTATTGTTTTTTTACCTGGTTGTATCTGCCATCCTGAAAAATCAGAACCGTCATAAGTTATAACTGCCTTAAATCTTAAAGATTTTTGCTTCACGAGAGAATAGTAATTGTCGCATTGATACTTCTGTTTTTCATCTCCTGCCAGAGGTCTTTTGTGATTTCTTCTATTTCATCGATTTTTTCTTTTGGTATTTCAGTGTAGACTGTGTATGTTAAACCTGTTTGAGAAATCCCTGTTAAACAGCATCTGCAGGAGACACTGTGTTTTTGAAAAACCGATTTTACGATATCTTTTATATCAACTGCTTCATGATTTACCACCAGCTGCAGCTGAATCGCAAATAAATTTTTGCCATCCCTTGTTGAATTGTAAATCACCTGTCCCCAGGCGCTTCGATTTGGTACGAGGACTTTTTTATTATCTTTTGCCCTCAATTCAATATTGACCGGACTTATATTAACAATCTCGCCTTCCACGCCTCCGATTTTGACGAAATCTCCTATTTTGAAAGGTCTGTACATAAATATCATCAGGCCGCTGGCAAAGTCAGCCACTGTTTCTCTAACGCCAAATCCAATGATAAGACCGCCGGCGCCAATTCCCGCGATAAAAGGGGAAATATTTAATCCAAGAGTGGAAAGGGCAATTATTATTGAGAAAACAAGCATTGCCATAAAGATTAATCTTCCGATATATTTCCTTGCGAGCGGATCAATTTTTGAATTTCTTGATATCCTCTGGTAAAAACGATTCCACGCCTTTCCAAGAAACCATCCTGCAAGAATAATCAACAGAGCCAGAGGAATTCTTGGAAGATAAATAAGAAGTTTATTAAGATAGTCAGTGGCTATTTTTTCCATAGATTAAATAATAATCTCAATGGATACCAAAGTCAACCAGTATATTTATATTTTCAAAAGGCCTGTGTTCCTGATATAATATTACGGCAGGATTTCGGAGGGTTAGCCTAACGGTAAGGCAGTGGACTTGAAATCCACCGTCCCTCGCGGGACATGGGGGTTCAAATCCCTCACCCTCCGCTTAAGATCTTTGATAAGGGATTTGAACTGGAGCGAAGTTAAGGAATTGCGAGCAAGCGTAGCAATTCCAGCGGTGGCCGACCCGAGCCGCAGTGGGAGGCGAGGGCGCTCAAATCCCTCACCCTTTGTTTTTGTTTTCATAAGTTGATTCAACCCCAATTCTGATATCTATGAAAATTTTTCCTGAAAACTGGCGACTTGCTTTTATCAGGACCATAGCCGTCATTTTCGCTTTAATTATTTTGCGCTTATTTTTTATTCAGTGGTTTCGGGCATTTGGAATGAGCATGGAGCCAACAATACGTGATGGTTCAATTGTTTTTGTAAATAAAATTGCTTACAAAATAAACGAACCCGAAAGGTTTGATATTGTCGTTTTCAGAACATCAAACAGACCCTATGTGTACTTTGTCAAAAGGATCATTGCTTTTTCCGGTGAGACAGTCGAGTTCAAAAACGGAGATCTTTTTATCAATGGAAAACTGATTGAAGAACCATATCTTGAAGAAAAAGGCGACTGGAATGTTAAGCTTTTTGCTGTGAAAAACGGTAAAATGTTTGTATGTGGCGATAATAGATTAACCAGATGGGAAGATCATTTTCATCCTCAAATCTCCAAAAAAAATATTACTGGGCGGGTTATCGGGTATAGATGAGAAAAAAGAAATCGATTCTTAAGTTCCGTGTTTTTCTTATTATCGCAGCAGGCATTTCTTATGGCGTTAAGATTGTTTTTTTTCCTGATGAGGATGCAAGGATTCGAAAGGCTATTTCAATGGCTGTAGATGAGATTGAGAGGAAGGATGTATCAAGTTTTATCCGTCACTTCACGCTTGATTACAGGGATTGTTTCGACAACACCTATGGAACTCTTTATATTTTTTTGAGGAACAATATTGATATGTTCAAACGGATAAATATCAGTATAAGCCAGATGGAAACTGAAATTGAAAAAAAAGAAGCGACTGTAAAATTTTTAGCCACAGCAAGCATAGTAAGTGCGGATGGCGAGATTTACAGAGAAGCAGGTCGTTTTATTTTAAAAATGAGAAAAGAGGATTTCAAATGGAAAATTTTCAGGCTTGATGAGATGGGATATGATTTTGAATGATAATGACTTATAATATGAAAACATTTCTGACAGTTTTTTTGATGCTTGGGATTTTCAATTTTCTAACAGGTGAGCAAATAATGTGGCTCGATAAGTTGAAAAAAGAAAGACCACGTCTGATTTTAAATCAGGAAACTTTGAATGATGTTAGAAATTTGCTGAAAAGCAATCCACAGGCGCAGGATTTTTACAAAAAAATTAAAGAAAAAGCAGAAAAAATCTGTGAAGAAAGTGTTTCAAGATATGAAATTCCTGATGGAAAAAGATTGCTTTTTGTCTCAAGAAAGGTTCTTGAAAGGGTGTATTTTCTTGCTTTTGTTTATAACATTGAAAAGGACAAAAAGTATCTGGAAAGATTATGGCAGGAACTGAACGCTGCGGCAAACTTTCCTGACTGGAATCCACCACACTTTCTCGACACAGCGGAAATGGCGCACGCATTTGCCATCGGCTATGACTGGTGTTACAAAGATTGGAGCCCAGAACAGAGAAAAACAATTAAGCAGGCACTAATATCTTTCGCTTTGAATCCTGCTGTAAATACATATCGCGGAAATTCAATATATGGCCGGTGGCACATGGTAAAGAATAACTGGAATCAGGTATGTAATGGCGGCATAAAATGGCGGCGATCGCATTGCTTGATGAGGAACCAGAAATATGCGTTGAAATTCTTGATAATATGATGAAATCCCTTCCTCTGGCTATGAAGGAATTTGCTCCTGACGGAGGATGGGGAGAGGGTTTTGGATACTGGGCTTATGCCACCCAGTATAACTTCATCTTTCTGGCGGCGCTTGAAAGCTCAATAAGACACGATTTTAATTTTCTTGAAATGGAAGGTGTTTCTGAAACTGGTTTTTTTCCGATTTATATCGCAGGACCTATTGATAAAACATTTAATTTTGCTGATAGTTCAGATAGAGTTGTGAGCGCTCCACAGATGTTTTATCTCTCTAAAAAATTTAAGAACAAGACTTTTGCCTGGTATGCGTTCAAATATGCTTTTTTTCATCCCCTTGACCTTATCTGGTTCCAGTCGCCTGTGGAGCCTACGAAGGCGAATATGCCCTGTGACAGGTATTTCAGGAACATTGAAGTTGTTACAATGAGATCTGACTGGGAAGACAGAGATGCGATATTTGTGGGTTTCAAAGCAGGGAAAAATAGTTTCAGTCATTCGCATCTTGATATCGGGAGTTTTGTAATGGACGCTCTCGGACATAGATGGATTATGGACCCGGGATACGACAATTATAATCTTTTGGGTTATTTTGGAAAAGAAAGATGGAATTATTACAGATTGAGGGCTGAAGGGCATAGCACAGTTGTTATAAACCCGGGTAATTATCCTGACCAGGATCCACTTGCATCAGCAAAAATTATAAGTTTTATTTCAAAAAATGAGTACTCCTTTGCGATAGACGATATTACCGATGCTTACAAAAAGCACGCGAATATGGTAAAGAGAGGGATATTTCTTGATAAGAAAGAGGGAATTATTATTGTTCAGGATGAGATCGAACTTAGAGAAAAAGGGAGCATCTGGTGGTTCTTGCATACTGAGGCTGACATCAAAGCTAAAAATGGAAACAGGGAAATAATTTTGTATCAGGGAAAAGAAAAGTTGCTCTGCAAAATTATTTCACCGGAAAATGCGACTTTTTCTATTATTCAACCAAAATCACTTCCCGGTTGTCCTGACCCTGAAGGGCAGAACAAAAATTCAGGCATTAAAAATATTGCGATAAATATCAATGAAACAACTGAATCAGTCATAAGAGTGGCTCTTATCCCCTGTTCAAACAGTAAAGAAACTCCGACCATTTCAGACACAAAAATCCTTGATGAATGGAAATGATTTGTTTCTTTTTAATTCAGGAAGTAAGAGGTTTCCTTTCTCTGCACAAGGGACTTGACAAACAAAATGTAGTATATTAAAATCAGATTGAACACAATATATTGCGATGAAATGTCCATACTGCGGTTTTCGTGAAGATAAAGTTATTGATTCCAGGGAAAGCGAAGACGGTTTGCAAATCAGAAGAAGAAGGGAGTGTCTTCGTTGCGAAAAAAGATATACCACTTACGAAGAAATTGAAGAAAAACCATTGATTGTTGTCAAAAAAGATGGAAGAAGAGAAAAGTTCATGAGAGAAAAGATATTTTCTGGCATTCAGAAAGCGTGTGAAAAAAGACCGGTGAGCACTGAACAAATTTCTATGATCGTTGATGAAATAGAGCAGGAATTCAAACAAAGGTTTGAAAAGGAAGTCCCTTCAGAAGATATTGGCAATCTTATTGTTGAGAAGCTTCGCAACCTTGATGAAGTTGCATATGTCAGATTTGCATCTGTTTACAGAAGATTCAAGGATGTATCTGAATTTCAGAAAGAGGTTGAAAAAATAAGGGGAGAAAGCAATGCAAAGCAAGATAAATAGTAAGAAAATTGAATTTATTCGTAAAAGGGATGGAAGAATTGTACCCTTTGAAAAAAAGAAGATAGCGGATGCTATTTTTAAGGCGGCGCAGAGTGTTGGAGGTCAGGACAGATATCTTGCTGAAGACCTTGCTGAGGCAGTAACAGTTTATCTTAATAAAGAATTTCTCGGTAAAATTCCAACAGTGGAGGAGATTCAGGACATTGTAGAAAAGGTCCTTATAAAAACCGGTCACGCAAAGACAGCCAAGGCATATATACTCTATAGAGAGAAAAGAGCAAGAATAAGACAGATTACCAGTGGTATCATTGAGAAAGACATTATTGAAGAACAGCAGGAAATTGCCAGAATCAAGGAATCCACGGATCTGAGCCTTTTTGTGAGAACAAGCAGGGAAGATATTGTCCAGTGGGATATCGAGAAGATTGTTGATTCCCTTATAAAAGAAACAGGAATAAAACAAAGTATAGCAAGGTTTATAGCAATAGAGGTGGAAAAATTTATTATTGCTTCAAAGGTAAAAAAACTGACTGCCCCACTAATCAGAGAGCTTGTCAATGCAAAACTTGTGGAGTACGGGTTTGAGGATGCCAGAAGAAAATATACACGGCTCGGACTGCCACTATACGATGTAAAAAACGTAATATTCAATCCCAATAAGGAAAATGCTAATATCCCACACAATCCTGAGGCGACAAATCTGACTCTTGCTGAACAGATAAAAAAGGAATTCGCACTTCTTGAGGTTTTTTCGCCGGATGTTTCTGACGCCCATCTTCATGGAGACATACATCTTCACGACCTCGGTTTTATTGATAGGCCTTATTGCTCAGGACAATCCCTTGAATATGTGAAAAAATTTGGGCTTCACCTACCGAACGCTCTTTCGATAGCAAAGCCGGCGAAACATCCCGAGACTTTGCTAGCGCACATGGTAAAATTTTCTGCTGCTCTACAGGGGCACTTCAATGGTGCAATTGGCTGGGATGCCGTCAATATATTTTTTGCGCCTTTTCTTGAAGGTCTTTCTGCCTCCGAGATAAAACAGCTTGCTCAGATGATGATATATGAATATAGTCAGCAGGCAGTGGCAAGAGGTGGGCAGGCAATTTTCAGTGATATCAATTTATACTGGGAGGTACCAGATCACTTTTTAAATGTGGAAGCAATTGGACCAGGTGGGAGACAAACCGGTAAAAAATACAGTGAATATCAAAAAACTGCGCAAAGATTTGCAAAAGCCCTTTTTGAGGTTTATCTCGAGGGAGATGGAATTGGAAGGCCATTTTTCTTTCCAAAGCCACTTCTTCATATAACAAACAGGCTTTTTGAGACTCCAGGCTGGGAAGAGTTTATGGAACTGGTATGTCTTGTTGCTGTTGAAAAAGGTAATCCATACTTTGTTTTTGACAGGGATAACACGGCAAGAATCAGTGAATGTTGCAGATTGTCTTTCAAGTTGGAAGCTTCAGATATCAGGGATGCACAAACACCGTGGAAGATGAGGTTTTCTGCATTGCAAAATGTTACGCTAAACCTTCCAAGAGTTGCCTATAATTCTGACCATGACGACCGCAGGCTTTTTCAAAACCTGGAAAACTGGATGAATCTTGCAGTAAAGGCTCATATTGAAAAGCGCCGTTTCATCGAGGAAATTCTTTCATACGGCCAGAATGGGCCTTTGGCACTTTTGACCATGACTCTTGATGGCGAACCATACCTGAGAATGCACAGGGTTACACATCTTATTGGGCTTCTCGGGTTGA
>JAMWBX010000059.1 GCA_023818725.1 Candidatus Omnitrophota bacterium | reverse complement strand
TGAAAGAAGAATGATTAGCTCTGCATCAAAATAAGGGCTTTCGCCACCAAGAATCTCTGCCCCGATCTGATGAAATTGCCGGTATCTACCTTTTTGTGGTCTGTCATATCTGAACATTGGTCCTGAATAATAAAGTCGTGTAACTCTTTTTTTTGTATAAAGCTGGTGCTGAAGGTAAGCACGAACCACAGAAGCGGTTGCCTCGGGTCTCAGGGCTAGAAGCCTGTCGCCTTTATCCTTGAAAACATACATCTCTTTCTGAACAATATCAGTAAAAATCCCCACGCTTCTCTGAAAAAGTCTCAGATCCTCCACAACAGGAACCCGTATTTCTTCGAACCCAAATTCTTCAAGCACGCTAAATATTACCCTTTCAATCCTCTGCCAGATCCCTGTCTCCGGGGGAAGTATGTCCCTCATTCCCCTTACAGATTTTATGGTTTCGTCCATTTTTTCGTTGTTTTAAATCCCATTGGTTTTTCTGCCATACCCACATATATTTTACTTGACATCTCCTAAAGCACAAAAAATGTTTCAAAAAAAAGGGCTTTTGCAGTAAAATTAACACATGCGAAGAAAAAAAGCAGAATACATAGCCGATATTTTTGGTTATCTTGCATTCTTTGCAGTTTTTAATATTGTTAAGATTCTGCCCTGCGCCAGCTACTCATTGATGGCAAAAATCACGGGCAGACTTTTTTATTATTTTTCCCCTTCTCTTAAAAAAAAGGCTAAAAAAAATTTGGACGCTGCATATGAAAATCGGATCAACCCTAATCAGAAAAAAGCACTTATTAAAAAAGTCTTTGAAAAACAGGTGTTTTTTTTCTTTGAGTGGGCTCTCTGGACAAAAATAACACCAGAAAGAGCACTCGGCCTGATAAAATTCAACAATATCGAACATCTGAAAAAAATCTCTCTTTCAAAAAAACCTGTGGTACTTGTCAGCGCACACTTAGGAAACTTTGCTCTTATGATTGCAGCACTTACTTACAAAAAACTTCCATTTACATGGATTGCTCGCGATGCAAACAACCAGTATCTCGCAAGATATATGAACAGAATAAGACGGAAAAAAGGGGTTTATGGAATCAACAAACAACATCTCAGTCAAGCCATATCATCCGCATCTGACTGGTTGAGAAAAGGAAACACACTGTGTCTTTTGATTGACCAGCATTCTGGAAAAGGAACCACAGTGGATTTTTTCGGTAAAAAAGTTCAGGCGCCGACAGGTCCTGCTGTTTTTGCAAGAAAATACAACGCGCAGGTGTTCGGAGTGTTTATCCGACACAAAAAAGGATTCAGGCACACAATCTTTGTTGAAGGTCCGTATAAACTGGTAAAAACAGACAATACAGAATCTGATTATCAAAAAAATATCCAGCTCTTTTATGAAAGAATCGAACACCATGTAAAAGAAAGTCCGGAAGAATGGTTCACCTGGCTTCACAGGAGATTCAGATAGAATTATTCGGATGCAATGTATCTGTCTCTGGAAACAATTTCAGAAAAAACAGCTTTGCCATTTGAAAAGATGTGTCGACTTGTTACTGTGTAAATGAAATTATCAAATTTTTCTGGTTTTGTTATTGAAACTTTTATCTCGCGAGGCATCGGCTTTGTTCCGTATATTGAAACAGTAAGACTGTTCTCTTTGACAAACGCTCTTACCGCAAGCTCGCAGTTATAAGGATTATAAATCTTAAGGTCTACTCCTTCATCTTTTGAAACAGTAGCATCAAGTCCTGCGGGAATATAACTTACAGGTTTTGAATGCGGTTTCCTCTCATAAATGCTGAGTCCTGCGTACAATGAAGCAGCATATAATGTAGAAGCAACCTGACATAATCCACCCCCAAATCCAATAACTCTTTTTTCTCCAGAAAGAGTTGGCGCAATTCCAAGTTGTTCTTCAGGAATTCTTGATGAAACATCCTCATTAAAAGAAAAAATCGTTTTAGGCAAAAGAATAAAACCATCAAGATACCTTGCCGCATTTTCTATGTTTACGCCTCTATCATCAATATTCGGTGTGAAAAAAGTTGTGTATGAAGACCATTTATACGGAAAATTTTCAGCACTCAAAATTAGTCCAGTACTCAACAAGAACAAAAATATTTTGCGCCAGTTCATATTTATTCAACCGTCAATGTCTTTCCGCTAGAGCGACCCCATATTTCAGGAAGATACATCAACTGCGCCTTTGCTGGAAGAACATGATAAAAACCCGGGGTTTCTGCCCTCAGATAATAAACAATTTCTTTTTCTTTCCCGCCCCACAGTGAAGTAAAAAATGCAACCTTCTCGTCTCTAACTTCTCTTCTGCAATACCACCGGTATCGTTCTTCTTCCAGGTCGACAACCTCGAAACCCGCTGGAATCGGGTCCTCAATCAGCACATATTCATATTTTTCTCCACCTGAAATTGTTATCTCAACTCTTATTGTTTCTCCGCTTTTCACTGCCCTTTTGATCTCATCATAAACATACACCTTATTGCCTTTTTCATCGAACTTCTCTTTTGCCTCTAATTCAGTGTATCTTCTTGATATTTTAAAACCTCCATCAAAAGCGGAAATTGAAATATCTCTCACTGAATAGTTCACATCGTGAGAGTAATAAAGATTCCCTTTTCCATTCTTTTCTATTTTTATGAAGTTTTCTTTCCCGGGTTCAAAACGTTCTCCAGGTATCTTCACTTTTGTAGAGAATTTTTCAATATTTGTCCTATCAATCTTCTCCTTTGCCGCCACTGCATCATTGACATAAACAGATACAATGTAATCGGGAGACAGTTCATCAACCGCCTTTATGAGATCTGTTAGAGCAAAAATGCACACTGCAGTATCTTTTGTAGAAAACCACATTCCACCTTTTTTATTCATAACAAGGTATCTCAATATTCCTGGAATCTCGTCTCTTTTCGGATCAATAGATAGCATCGCCAAAAGCCCCCAGGCAGTCGCTTCAATATTGCTATTTATCCAGGAATAATTACCGTCCTGTGCCTGCCAGTAACAAATGGACTCACCAGGTTTAACGAGCTTTTTGCATAGATAATCGAGTAGTTCCTGCGCCCTTTTGTCATTCATCTGGTGCAGAATAAGGCATAGCTGAGCAAGAGTATAAGAATTCAATTTATCCCTGTTTTCATAAATATTATCGACTTTCCTGGCATCATTTTCTCCAGCATAATTGAGCGCGTAAAGCATAAATGTTTTTTGATTGAAATCACTGTCTGGCGATGAAATTTTATTTCTCAGAAATTCTTTTGCTTTTTTAAGTTTTTCCTCATTAACAATGTAGCCGCATTTTCTCGCATGAACAAACCCAACAACAACATATGATGTGATGTAAGGATTGCTTGCATCATTCTGCCACCAGCCCCATCCGCCATCTTCATTCTGATAATTGTAAAGTTTTATAAGACCATCGTTCACCTTTTTTGGGAGGTTCTCAATCATCTTCTCAAAGTTCCTTTTGTCATTTGCAAGAAAATAGAGGTCTTCTTTTTTGATTTTCATAAGAGTATGGGCGACCTGGATGGCAGGCAGAAACGCATTCAATGTTTGTTCAACGCAACCATAAGGATATTTTGCAAGCTCGTCAAGAGAAGTAAAAAGCCCTGAAACAATTGAAGGGTAAATATATGATCTTGCCTCTATGGAAGGCAAAATTACGCCTGCGGGCATATAAAATGTATCTGTTGTTGTATCCTCGCATTTACCGGCAAAAACATATCTTTCGTCTGCTCCGTATAAAAAGACAGGAAGAGTTAGTTCCATTCCATCTTTATAAGAATCCCCGCGGGCGAAAAGAGTGAAGGTTGAGATTCTTGCTGAATTCACCTTTACCTTCCAGTCAATCCTGGTTGATTTTCCATTTTCAAGTTCAACAGTTTTTTCTCTCGCATCCAGAATTTCAACTCCAGTAGCATTAAGCTGTGCAAAGATCTTCTGCTTTTCTCCAGTGTAATTGTGTATCACGCCGGTTATCAAAAGTCGATCATCTTCGACCAAAAATCTCGGCGTAATTAGCCTGGCAATAAGCGGTTTTGTGGTAATAACCCTGTCAACGCCTGTTCCAACCTTTGTTTCGGTATCAAAAGCCCTTACTGTTGTCCTCCATGTTGTAAGATTGTCAGGAAACTTTAAATTTACACTGGCAATCCCATTTTCATCAGTGAAGCCAGAAGGCAACCAGAATGCAGTGTCCTTGAAATTTTTTCGTATATCCGCTGCTGAAAAATCCTTTCCCGCGCCTCCATAAAACCAGCGATAAAAAGAATAAAATGTTGATACCCTGTTTTCTTTATTGCCATAAAAAAAGTCCTCAATTTTTGGAACAAGTTCACCTGAAATGGCATATATTGATTCATCAACAACCCCCAGAGAAAATTCAGCGGAAACTGGATTTCCTTTATTGTCAGTTGTCTTGATTGTATAACGGGCAGTTTCTCCGGGCTGAAATTCTTTCTTTGCCGGTTTGATCTCAACATTGAGAAATTTTTCCTTGCAGGAAATTCTCAATATCCTGGTTGCGCTGATAAAGTTTTTGTCTTTAACCCCGCACACCGAAACAAAAATATTTGGGATATAATCTGATTTGATAGGAATCTCTAAAAGTGCGGAATTGCCTGACATATTTATCATCCTGCTTTCAAATAATTTTTGTCCTTCAATGGTGAAGAGAAAATCAATGTCCTTATGAGAGGTATTTATAAGAATCTTTGCTGTCTCATTCACGCTGTATTCTTTCTTATCGGAAACAATCTCTATCTCCTTTTTCCCGTACCCGCAGGGACAAGAATCTTTTTCTGTAATCCAGACATACCCTGTTCCAGTAATAATATTGTTATACTCATCAATGCCCTGGACAGCAATTTGTATATAGCCTGCTTTTCCTGGTTTTATTTTAATTGTTGTTTTTTCTCCTTCAAGGAAAAATTTTTTCGCCAGAATCGGCTTGAAACTCCATCTTCTTTTCTTCCTGTCGTACGTCTCCTGACTTGCAACAACATTGAACTGTTTCTTTCCAGACAAAGGAGACCCGAAATAGTATTTTGTCAATACATTCACAGCTATCTCTTGCTCCAGCGAATAGATGTATTTCTCGGTGGAAAGAATAATTTCAAAACATCCAGGCAGGACAACAACCTGAACGCTTCCTGTTATTTCCCTTCTGCTTAAATCTATCATTCTCGCTTCGATAGTGTATATTTCCTTTCTCTCGTATGATGGCTTTGCCGGTATTTCAAACAAAGCAAATCCGTTTTCATCGGTCTTCGAGTTTCCTGAACAAACAAGAGATCCACGCCACCATCCGCCATATTCTTCCTGCTGTTCATACTCCTGCTGGCATTCATAAACTGACTTTGAGTAAACTGCCCACATAACTTCGGAGTTTTTAACAGGCGCGCCAAAATAATATTTTGCTGCAACAGAAACCTTGATTTTTTCCCCGGGAAGATAGACAGATTTATCAGGATTTAATTCAATAGCAAAATCAGGTTTTCTGTATTCAAAAACCTTGAAATTGCAAGTACCCTTCATTCCTTCTTTTCCGTTTGTATGGAATTCAATTCTGTAGATTCCAAGCGGCGGCTCTTCGGGAAGTTCCCATTGTCCGTAAATAGAACCTGTTTTTTCTGGCTTTATCGTCGTTTCATAAACAACAGAATCATCAGGCGCAAAAATTCTCACACCGCATTCTGAAAAATCAGCAATTCTGTAAAAACTGCCATTATCAACCCTTAAAATCGCCTTAAAATAGACGGTCTGTCCAGGTCTGTATACAGGCCTTTCTGTAAAAGCGTATATTGAACGTTTATGGGTATAAATATTGTCGGTGGAAATTGCATCTGAAAAAGCGCAGGATTTCCCATCTTTCACAACAATTCTGGACTGTTGATTCAAACTGAACTGACCGCCGCTATCGGTTTTCAGTTCCTTTACTAGATTCCAGCGTTCATCAAAAGTATAAACTGTCGCGTCTGCCAGAGCTTTTCCTTTTGAAATAGAAAACACTGTATAAACTTTTTTCTCGTCGCAGGATTTTGATATGAATCCGACATCCGAGACAATAAACCATTGTTTGGTTTGACCGGATCCCTCTGGCTTCATTGTGCAGATGTAAACACCTTCAGGGAAATTGCCGATTACAATCCTTCTACCGTACAGCTCACTCAAAGGGGAAGGATAAGATATATCAAACTTCTTGCTAAAAATCGGTTTTTTTTCTGAAATATCAACAGAATTTAAGATACTGTTTATGGATCGGTCTGTGTATTTTGCCCTGTTAATCTCGTTAAACAAATCAATCTCATAGACATCAATCATAACAGATGGTATCCTGAACGCGTTGAAATAAAGTTTGACCTTTTCTCCTGGCGTAAAAATCCATTCTCTCGAATCTGTGTAAAAATATTTGTCTCTAAGGTTCAGCCTGATGGTGCCGCCATCAAGGACCTGGCGCGCTGAAACGCTGAAACTCATTGAAAATTCTTTATATCCCTGGCGGTAGAAATATATTGAATAACTCCCTGGTTTTAATCCATCAAGGAAAAAAGTTCCGTTTGAATCTGTCTGACCCGAAACATAGATTGGTCCAGAACAACTTACATGCACCTTGCCTAATGGCTTGTTTGTTTGAAAATCCAGAACACTTCCCTTAATACTGCCGCCATAAGAAAGAATGAAATTGGTTCCTGCTGTCTCCTTATTTTCCTCAACAGCAATCGGTCCATTGTATCCTTTCACAAAACCAGGCGCCGCGGCATTGATATAAAATGTTCCTGGTTTTAAGCCATCAATTCTATAAAACCCTTTCAGATCCGTCCTGAACCTCTTTCCATCACATTCAATTTCCGCTCCTGAAATGGCTTTTCCTTCAACATCATAAACAAAACCACTTATAGATCCAGGTCTGCTCAAAATAATCTCATAGTTTACAATTCCAAACTTTGGCTGATTAACTTCAATTCTTCCAAGAATGCCATCGCAAAAAGCATCCTTTTTCGCTACAATCCTGTAATAACCTGTTTCTAAATTGGCAAACCTGAATTTTCCATTTTTATCAGAAATCAATTTTTTTATGACAGTTTGAGGGTCTGACGATTTTGAAATGATAACTTCGGCATCAGCGACAGGTTTTCTGTCGCCAGTCATTACAGTTCCTGTGATGGTGTCGCCATAACACATTGAAACGAAAAAACAGAGGGTAAGGACCACTCTTTTCATTCTTTGCCTCCTTCA
>JAMWBX010000058.1 GCA_023818725.1 Candidatus Omnitrophota bacterium | reverse complement strand
AGACCTGATGTATCTGACGACAGACCTGAATCTTGAACCAGGCGATGACTATACATCCTGGCCAAGAGGACAGCAAATCCCTGCACTGTTGAACAGGTTTAAACAACCAGTTTATTTGAAAATTCTTGTGTCAGAAAAGGCAGACGGACCTGCAACAATAAGACTTGAAACAAGATTCTGGCTTGTTGGCTATTATATGGGACCAAGGTCTGTTTACTGGTTTTCAAGACAGGGATTAAAAGATAAAATGCCAGATGTCTCAATGCTTTTGAAGCCAGGTGAAAAAACAGATTGGGAAAGAATTGATGTTTTGAAGGTGTTTCCGGCAACATTTTTTGTAGACACAGACCAGCCAGCAGAAATTCTTATCACCCGGGATATAGAGAAAGAGAAACCAGCAGTAATTCCACTTAAAGCAAAGAAAGGATTGACCTTCAAAACAGCCACAGGAATGAATGAGATTATTGTTTCGTCAGGGAACAGCTACTGGGAGAAGGACATTCTTCAATCCAGGCCAGGCCGACTCGTTTCAGAGTATTTTCAACAAATTACAGAGGAAATTGAGAAATATCCTGTTGAAGGGGAAAAACCACGGAAGATGGGACTTGTTGCTCCTTTTACTGTGAATCCGACTGTTGATTTTGATGCAAGAAAGCTTTATTCAACCGCAGGGATTACAGCGCAATATGGCAGGTGCTCACCTGATGTTTTTGGTTCTGAGGGAGACAAATTTGGGTTTAACAGAGGTGTAGGATATTTATCCCTTCAAAATATTCATCTTCGCACATCTGGCTCAGGCATTGGAAGGTACTGTTACGAAGGTGATTACGAACGACTGCTAAAAGAATATGAAAAAATCTATAATGAGCTCAAGCAACAGGGACTTGGGCAACTTCCACAGCGCATTAAACTCATAGAAGAATCTTCACCGCCATCACTTTCTGTGCTGCGCGAATGGGAGAAGATTAATGAGAAATTTAGAAAGTACTTAAAAGAAAAAAAAGTATCTGTATATGATGTGCTGAGTCTTGAAGATCTTACAAAAATAGCCAGGGATAAAAGTGTCACAGAAGAAGAAGTGTGGAATCTGGTGAAATTGGGCACAGGTGATTTTGAAGAATCCATATCAAGGCCAGTGCTTTATTATCACTCGCATTATTTCAGGGCCTTGCTTTTTGCGGAAAATTCAAAAAATGCCACAAAAATTGCTGAAGAAATATTTCCAGAAGGCACCATTACACACTCAGGCAGTTTTTTCCCATCAACAGGTCGAAAGCCTTCAATTCATTCAGGTGTAGATCCTTTTTTATTGTTTTCAGAAAGAGGTGTGACAGGATATTCCAGCGAGATATCATGGGGATTGAACACACCAGATTTTCCCGGTGCGCAGGTATTATCTTATGAATGTGCGATCGCAAGGGCTCTTTCAAAATACTATAATACGCCAAAAGGCACATACCTGATATCATACAGCTATTATGGATATCCTTCTGAATTTGTCAGGCTTGGCGCATACACTTTCGCAGGACAGTGTTTTGACTGGATCAATTACTTTGATGTCAAGTACTACCCCGAAATATTCAAGACAGTGAAAGAGGCAAACTATCGCATAGGAGCAATTGAGCGCGAGATAATGAATTCGGATGTAGAGCAGGGCAGAATAGCGATAGGATGGTTGACAAGCACAGACATTTGGGATATTGCGGAAGAAAAGATAGTGCCGTCATGGTATGCTCCTGGAAATACCATTTATCCCGGGGAAAGAACATACCTGTATCTGATGTTAAAGCATATGCAAATACCGGTGGAAGTGCTTGGTGAGCAGGATTTAGTAGAGGGATATTTGAAAAACTATGATGTATATGTGCTGGTGGGAGATCACATAAGTGACGAAGCAGCGCAGGCGCTCAAGGAATGGGTAAATGAAGGCGGGAAATTGATTTCTGTGGCAGGGGGCGGATTTAGAAACCAGTACAATCAGGAACTGGAAATTTTGAAAGAAGTATTCGGAATAAAGAAAGCCAGTTTAATAAAAAGAGAAAAAAGTCTGCGTCCAAAACTTGAGTTATTGTATGCTTTGCCGCTGGATGAAATAGAGATGGAATCCAATGGAAAGAAAATGTCGATGCAGGTATATGGATACAGACAGAGTTTTGAGATCGATGGAGGCAGGGTGATAGCAAGGTTTTTAAATGGCGAGCCAGCCATAGTTTCCAATAGATATGGTAAAGGCGAAGCCATAATAATAGGCGCTTTGCCCGGTATATCATACTTAAAGGGGGCGTATCCAATTAAGCCATTTGGCAGGGGTGGAGAGGATTTAAGCGTGTACAACTACCCGAACTATAATGAACAGGTGAGGGAATTTATCAGGGCAGTGATAGGAGATTTATTACCTTTGCCGAAGATATATACAGATAGTCCTTGTGTTGAAGCAAATGTCCTGAAAGATAGAGAAACAGGCTCTTACTACATATCGCTTGTTAATTATGCTGGTAAACCGGTTAAAGGATTGAATGTGGCAATAGACACAGAAAGAATAAAAGCGGATGCAGTAGAAAGTGTATTTGAAAAAATCAGGACAGAGAAAAAAGAAAATCGTTTGATTGTGAATCTTAATATCAATGAATTTGAATTTCTGAAACTTAAGTGAAGGCACTATTAAGTCCTTGTTTGCCAATCTGGAAATGTGTAAGGTTCAATATCAAGATGTATGCCTGAAAATTTGTAATTATTAAACTCAGACATTAAGCTTATTAATTTATCCTGCTGGTTAAGCAGTTCGTTATTTCCTATCAGTGCCTCAATTTGAAAGGAATTGCCGGCAAGGTCAAGAAAATTCTTCAATTTTTCTCTATCGGTATCTTTTCCGAAAGAAATAAGCAATGTTCTGATTATTTTTGTTTTCAAAAACCAGTGCATAAATCCATTGTCAATTTTATTAAATGTGTGAGACCAAACATACACGGCTCTTTCCCCTGTTCTTTGTTTTGCGTATATTTCGACATCTTTTTCTATGTTTACAGGAGAAACAAACTGGCTGATACTAGCTTCAGGTATGTATTTCACAATGAAAGCAAGATTCAGATATAAGAGTTGTTTTATGTGCAAAATCTCAAACTCTGTATTGATGTATTGAATACTTAACGACACCAGCTCCGGGACAGAAAATTTCTCGTCTTTCATGTCTAACTTCACAAGCTGTTTTCTTACCTGTTCCAGTAATATTTGTTTTTGATATAAAAACTTTATAAGGTCGTCAATCTTAAATACATATTCGTAGTATGCGTTTATTACATCATGAATGGTATCTTTTACTTGTTTGTCGTAAGCTGCTTCAAAATATTTTATTTCGGCTTCCTGAACAGATTCCGTTTTTTCTTCAGTTAAAGGTAAAGGAACGCTGAAATTAAATCCAAAAGAAAGATAATCACTTGCGTTTTTCTTGCCTGTATCAGTTTTACCAAAATAATACCTCAAAAATGGAGTAAATTATTCAATTTTTGATTCTGGTTTGGCGGAATGATAGACTATAATATGCAAAATACCTGTATAAGGAAATTAAGGCTCTCAATATTATTTTCTTTGTATTTTCTTTCTTTTTGCTATGCGCAACAGAATATTGTTTTTCCAGAGCATCCCAGGTTTTTATATACTGACGCTGAAATAGAAATCTTAAAGAACAACCAAGCTGAACTGCAAGGAATCATAAATCAGGCAGACGCAGCCCTTAACGAGCCATTGAAAATTCCAGAAAAAGAAGGCGACTGGATCTTTTATTATTACTGCCCAAAGGACAATACTCTCCTGAGACCGGAAACAGAAACACGACATATCTGTCCTGTATGCGGTTCTGTTTATACTGATGAAAGGACATCCGCGGCTTACAGGACGCACGTCAACTACAAAATTGACAAAAATTGCGTTATTCTTGCAAAGGCTTACGCTTTTACAAAGGACGAAAAATACGCTGAAAGAGTAAAACAAATCTTATTGACTCTTGCAAGATTGTATCCATCATTTGAAAGACATGATAGGTGGGGCAGAAAAGGCCTTCTTGCAGTGGTTGGTGGAAGAAGATACTGCCAGAACCTTGATGAGGCAATTTCAGCAATCGACCTTGCCTGCGCATATGACCTGATTGCAAATTCATCCTGTCTTTCAGATGAAGACAGAAGAACCATAGAGAAATTTTTGAAAGATATCGTCAAAGAAATTTTGAAATACCAGATTTTTCATGGAGGAAAAAACAACCATCAAACCTGGTTTAATGCCGCATATTCAGTTGTCGGGCTTGTTACAGGCGACTGCGATCTGATGAAAGAAAGTATTTATGGTAGATTCGGGCTTTTGTGGCAGATTGAAAACAGCATCACCTCGGATGGCTTATGGTATGAAGGAACGATTGCCTATCATTTTTACGCCCTTTCGGCAATCCAGCATACCCTGGACGCGGCAAAAAGAACAGGACTGGATTTTTCAAAAAATTCAAGATTGAAATCAATGTGGCTCGGGGTATTACAACTTTCTTACCCGGACGGAAAACTTCCTGCTTTCAATGATGGAGACCCGGTAGATCTAAAAAACTACAGCAATTTTTTTCGCTGGGCTTTCAGATATTTTGGGGATGCTATCTTTTCTAAATACGCGGACACAACTAATTTTGCACAGGAAACAGAATTGAAAAGCACAAATCTTTCTGACATAGGAATTGCTGTTTTGAGAAAGGGCAAAGGACAGAATCAGGTTTGTGCAATGCTTGATTATGGAATCCATGGAGACAGTCACGGCCATCCTGATAAACTGAACATAGTTTTATTTGCGAACGGAAAAGAATTTCTGCTTGATCCTGGAAGAATCAGCTACAGCGTACCTGAATACAAAACCTGGTGCAGGACAACAGTCAGCCATAATACTGTGGTGATTGATAAAAAGGATCAGCAACCAGCGACAGGAAAATTGTTGTATTTTGAAGATAACCTTGAATACGCTGTTTGTTTTGCAAGCTGCGATAGCGCGTATCCTGGATACATTTTGAAAAGATTCCTTGTTCTGACAGAAAAATTCCTTGTTGATGTTTTTGTCGTTGAGGGAGGAAAAAAAGCGGAGATTGACTGGATTATTCACTTTCGCGGCCAGATTAAAGAAAATAAAAAATTTGTTCCGACAGAACTTAACAATCCGCAGGGCGGTTATCAACATTTGAAAAATTTAAAAATGATTGATGAAAAAAACGACCCGGAGATTTTTGAAATCTATCAGGATAAGGAAAGCACAATAAAAATTTTCCTGCTCAACAATGAGAATTCAATCATTCTGTCAGGCACGGGTATTGGCTATCATCTTAAAGACAGTGTTCCTTTTATTATGCAGAGGAAAAATTCAAATGTCGCAACTTTTGTTGCTGTTTATGATTTTTCTTCAGATGTGAAAGAAGTAAGGATGATTCCGGTTTATGGAGAAAAAGGCAGTAGATTGCCTGAAAAAGAAGCTTTAGGAATAAGAATTCTAACGGCTTCTGAAACCCTTGACATAGGGATTGATTTAAGGGATAAGATTTCATATGCAGCGTTTGCCAATCGCAAAAAATTCAAAAGGTTTCTATTCACCAGGACTCAGTCCCTTATAAATCCGCCGCCAAGCAAAATGTCATCCTTATAGAAAACAGCTACCTGTCCTGGAGTTATTGCCCTTTGCGGTTTTTTGAAAACGACACGCGCTCTGTTATTCTGCAGCGGGAAGATTGTTGACTCTGCTTCTTGATGCCTGTATCTGATTTTCGTCCGAGCCTCAATCGGGCTTTCAATCTTTTCAATACCTATCCAGTTGACATCTTCAGCGATAAGAGCGTCTCTGTAAAGCTCTTTCTCTTCACCCACAACGATTCTGTTTTTTTCTGTCTGTATTTCAATAACATAAAGGGGTTTTGCGCAGGAAATACCAAGCCCTCTTCTCTGGCCGATCGTATAATAGATGATTCCTTTGTGCCTTCCCAGGATATGCCCATTTTTATCGACAATTTCTCCTGGCTCTATCCCATTATCAAAAATGAAAAATCTGTCGCCAGGGATAAAGTCCTGACTTTCTTTTTTTTCAACAATTTTCAGTCCGTGTTTTTTTGCGATATTTTTAACTTCATTTTTTGTATAATTTCCAAGAGGAAACTTAATTTGAGATAATTGTTTCTGCGTAAGAAGAAAAAGAAAATAACTCTGATCTTTGTTTGCATCTATGCCTTTTTTGAGAATGTATCTATTGTGATTCTTATCATACTCAACCCTTGCGTAATGGCCTGTTGCAAAAAAGTCAAAGTTAACTCCCTGTTTTTGAATTTCGTCAACAAGGAACTGAAACTTTATGAACCTGTTACAGAGCACGCATGGATTTGGAGTCCTTCCTGAAAGATACTCCTTCTTGAAATAATCAAGAACCCTTTTTTTAAATTCCTTTCTCGCGTCGACAAAATAGACAGGTATTTCAAGGATTTTGCTGATTTTTTCAATCTCTTCGATCTCTCTTTCTTCAGGTCCGTAACAGGCGGACTTTGTTTTACAATCAGGGAAATTTTTCTCATCCCATGTTTTCATAAACACGCCATTAACATCGTATCCCTGCTGTTTTAAAAGAATTGCGGCGACTGTTGAGTCAACTCCGCCGCTCATTCCCACGACTATTTTATGTGCCATTTTCAGTCCTGTTGTCCTGCCATCAATTATAAATTTTTTCATAATCTTGACAAAATTCTCTTAAATGTTAACTTTAACATCAAAAGGAGAAAACTATGAAAGGAAAAGAAATAATTTTTTCAGTGTTTTTTATGATGAGCGCAATTTGTTTTGCCGCAGGAGAAAACAATATTGAAAAAATTCTTGGTTCAAAAGCAGATGACTGGATAATTTCTGGGACAAAATATTTTTTTTCTACCGAAAAGGGCTTACCTGTTCTGGCCGTAGAAAAGGATGGGATTACGATGCTAACAGGAAAAAATCTTTATACCATGCCATCTGAATATACCTTTTACTTTTACCTCAACCCTGAAAAGCCCCGTTCATCCAGTTTCAGTGTTTCTGTCGGTTGCGCTGATTTGCCTGATAAAACAAAGCAGTCGTTCAATGCTTCTGTCAGTGCTTCTTCTGAGATGAAGTACATCAGTTACAGTTTTAGCGTTCAGCCAGAGACAGGCAAGGTTCAACGCGGAAATCTTTATTTCCATCCATTTTCTGATATCGATCTTAAATGGCCGGAAGAGATAAGAAAAAATATTGAA
>JAMWBX010000057.1 GCA_023818725.1 Candidatus Omnitrophota bacterium | reverse complement strand
ATCCCTTTTATCTTTCTCAATCCCTGGTCCTTTTCCCTCAATGGCAAACTTACAACACTTATCTTTACCCCTGCCTTTTTATCCTGCCTGCCCAGCACAATCGAGACATCTTTTCCCATTTTTTCTCCTTGTAATTTTTGTTTTGAAAATCTTGAAACCAATTGATTTTACTGAATCTTCGGTTTTTAAACTGAAATCAAGCTTTACAGGATCAACAAACCCCGGGTCAACAAAAAAAGAATGTATATCAAATCCTCTTTTTTGTGCATCCTCAAAAGAAAGTTTCTTGTCCTGTTTTCTTTTTATAATGCCCCATTCAACCTTTCTTGCTGAAATATCCCGGAATATGTTGAGATCACTTATGATACCCCCTGCATCCTGGCAGCCATAGCCAAAAATAAAAAATGGCTTTCTGTCTGTCAAAAGTATGTTTCTCTCAAATGTGAATGAATTATGATTTTCTTTTCTTGAAAAACCGATGATTCCTTCTTCCCCGAATGCAAAGATATTGTTTCTTATTATGTTTTCCCGTCCATAATGTTGATGAAATACCTGGCTATTTGTAAATGCGCAAAGGTTATTTTCAACAATAATATGGGAACTTCCTTCGTCAAGATAGATGCACCATGCTCCATATTCGGATTTTTCCAGATTGTAAATGGTATTTCCCCTGATCACTGTGCCTGGCTGCACACCAAGCGTGTAAATTCCTCCCATATCGCTCAAAAGGCTTTTCCCAATATCATGTATGATGTTATTTTCAATGATATTGTCTTTTGAAACATTTTCAGAATACCCCCAGACCCACCCACAGGAGATACCTGTATAATAAAGATTGTGAATGTGATTACCTGAAATTAAATTATTTGCAGAATGCATTGATAGTATTCCAACAGCGCTGTAAAAGACATTTCCACAGCCATAAATGTGATTATCTGAAATGACTATTGAATGCGTTCTCAACAACGCTGGCGATCGGGCGTCGCCACCATTTATTTTTACCCCACCAGCACCCATATCCCATATCCTGTTGCCTCTGATTTCTATTTGTGAACATCCATCTGATATTTCAATCCCGTACCATCCACAGTGTCTGATTTCACAATCTTCTATTGCGCAATTTTTGCATCCTTTCAAAAAGACAACCCCAGGGACTCTGTACGCTGCCTGGCTGCAGGATGCATTTTCTCCATATGGATGTATCCAGTCGGCATGCTCCATTATTATGCCTTTGATTTTAAAACCTTCAACAAAATTGTTATTTTCAGGGTCACCAACAACTTTAATCGCCTGCAAAGTCAATGGTGCGTAAACATCTATGGAGTCAATTGTCTGATCTTTTTCTAAAATGTAGTAAAGAAGTCCGGAATTTCTGTCAAGATACCATTGCCCTGGTTTTTTCAATTCTTCAAAAACGTTCTCAATCCTGTATCTGGTATCTTTTTCAACCCTCATAACGGTTTTTTTTGAACAAATGACAAAGCCAGTTTTTTCATCAACTCGTTCTACTGGCATCCTCTCTTCAATCCATTTATGGAACATTACAATTTCAATATCCTGCAGGTTGGTCCAGTTTTTGATGTCGCCCCTATCGAAGAAAAAGGAATTACTGCCACTAAAAAGGTCTGTCTTTCCTTCTCTATCAAAGACGTCTTTTACCTTGAAAAAGTTGTTTTTGCCTTCTGGAATAACTGTTCTTGATTTTCTTCTTCCATTGACAAATAGCTGTCTGAAATACCATTTTCCGCTCTTTACTTCAGGAATTTCTGCGACACAGGCGCTTATGCCGTTGACAGTTGTTTTCTTCCAGCCAGTAATTTTTAACCCACAGTCAAAAATTACCTTTTCACCAGGAAAATTCGTGTATGTAACATTTGAATCATCCTGTGTAAATTCAATCGTATTTTGAATTGTATATCTGCCCGAGCGAATAAAAACAGTAATGTTGCCTGAAACATTATCCTTCACTCTCAATTTCCTGATCTTATCCCTTGCCGCCTCAATTGTCGCAAGAGGACCATCTGCTTTATCAACAAGCGGCTCTGGATATAGCCCTGACCAATGATCATTGCCGTTTGGCGCGATGTATAAACAACTGATTTTTGTGTTCATTGAACCCTGTAAAAAAGCCATCTGTATAACTTGAAAAAGCATTTTATCACTAAAAAACAAAAAGGCAAGGTAGTGTAAAATGTGTTATAATTATTGCCATGGAATTTCAAAATATTATCATTTCTCTGGAGAAGTACTGGATTAATAAAGGATGTTTCCTGTGGCATCCTTATGCAACTGAAGTTGGCGCAGGGACGATGAATCCTGCGACATTTTTCGGAATTCTTGGAAAAAAGAAGTGGAATGTAGTTTATCTTGAGCCATCTCAAAGACCTGCGGACGCAAGATACGGTGAAAACCCAATACGACTCTATCAACACCACCAGATGCAGGTCATTCTGAAACCGCCCCCATCAGACATCCAGAATATTTATATACACAGCTTGAAAACTCTCGGAATAGATGTATCAAAGCATGATCTTCGTTTTATCGAAGATAACTGGGAAGCGCCAACGCTTGGAGCATGGGGTGTCGGATGGGAGGTATGGCTTGATGGCCTTGAGATAACCCAGTTCACATATATGCAGCAGGCAGGTGGCATAGATCTTGATCCTGTAAGCGTCGAAATCACTTATGGACTCGACAGGATTGCATGCTTTCTTCAAGGAAAGCAATCTGTATTTGACATCGATTGGGGCTCAAACACAAACTATGGATTTCTGCATCAGGAAAGAGAAAGGCAGTATTCTTTTTTTGGTTTCAAGGAAGCAAATGTCGAACTACTCTGGATTTGTTTTGACGGCTTTGAAAAGGAGGCGAAATCACTCCTTGAGAAAAAACTTTTCTACCCTGCATATGATTATATTCTTAAACTGTCTCATATATTCAATCTTCTTGAAGCAAGATCTTCAATAAGCGTTGGCGAAAGAACACGAATTATAGCGAGAATAAGGGCGCTGGCAAATCTATGCGCACAACAATATATTGAAAGGGGAAATTGATGACCGGGAAAGAACTCATAACAAGGGCTGTACTGTTTCAGGGACCGGAAAGGATTCCATATACACTGTCTGACGAATACGGAAGCGATATGATTGGAGTTGGCATTAAACCTGACCCGAACTGGAAACCATCATTTCCACCAACCGATACAAAATGGGAAGACGAATGGCACTGCGTGTGGGAGCGACTTTCTGGAGACATTACAAAAGGCCAGGTTACAGGACATCCTTTGAAATCTTATGAAATCTTTGACTCTTTCAAATGGCCGGATTTCAAAATTCCAGAAAGATATTCTGCAATGAAAGAAAAAATCGCTGGCAACAAAGAAGATAAATTTGTTCTCGCAAGCATTGATTTTTCACTGATGCACAGGCTTGAATACCTTCGTGGACATGAAAATGCCTGGACAGATCCATATCTTGAACCTGATAATCTTAGAAAACTTTTGCATAAACTTGCCGCTCTTGCGATTGACCAGATTGATATGGTCGCTGAAGCAGGCGCACATGGTATATGTTCAGCAGACGACCTTGGTTTTCAGGACAGACCAATGGTCTCGCCTGAAATATTCCATAATTTTTTTGCGCCATATTATAAGATGGTCTATCAACATGCCAGGAAGAAAAATATCCTGACATTTCTTCATTCCTGCGGATATATCATAGACCTGCTGGATGATTTAATCGCCGCAGGTTTGCAGGTAATACAGATGGACCAGCAGGAAAATATGGGCCTTGAAAATCTTGGAAAAAGATTTGGCGGAAGATTGTGTTTCTGGTGTCCTGTTGATATTCAAAAAACGATGAATTATGGAACAGTTGATGATGTTAGAAATTACGCAAAAAAGCTCATTGACACGCTTGGAAGATATAATGGGGGTTTCATTGCAAAATGGTATGGCGCCCCTGACGCAGTGGGTCATACAAAAGAAAAAATAAAGGCAATGTGCGAAACATTTATTTCCTATGGCGCAAGTTTCTATAAGAAAACCTGATATCAGGAACTTCCCAGTTTTTCTATATCAAGTGAATCAATATTGTCAAGGACCTTTTTAATTGCCTTTCCAACCATTATCGCAACATCTTTTTGATTTGGAGCTCTCAGAGGTTCTGTCATTCCAAAATGGGTATCGGTGTGCTTCTGTGCAACCGGATACTCGTCTGGATCATATAAAACCTGCCTGCTGTGCTTGCATAACCAGGGACAACCTTTCCCATAGGCATTTTTTGCCTGAAACACTGTCATCCCTGGAAGAATGAAACTCTGCCATACAGAAACCTTTGCTCCTTCTGCCTGGATTGCCTTCATCACGGCATTTCTAAAAATGTGTGGGCTTTTTTTCCATCCAAGTTCCTCTGGAACAAGTCGAATCGTATAATTATACCAGTTGTGCTGGCAATTTTCTGGTTCAAAAGGAAGAATCAGTCCCTTTGTTCCATTTAACTCGCTTGTGAGAGCATCGGCATTTTCTCTCTGGACATCAAGATAATCATCAAGTTTTCTCAGCTGCGCCCTGCCAAATGCTGCGGTAAGGTCATTGTTTCTGTACATCCATCCAAGCGCATATGCGTGGTAATCTCTCTTTTCAACAGGTGTTCTTGTTTCACCGAAAGACCACAGGGTTAGCGCCTTTTTGTAAATTTTTTCGTCATCAGTCACAAACATTCCTCCTTCTCCGGAACACAGGCACTTATTCTGATTAAAACTGAACGCAGCGCAATCACCCCACAATCCCACCTTTTTTCCTTTAAATCGAGCACCATGCGCCTGGCAGCAATCTTCAATCAGCTTCAGGTTATATTTTTTTGAAATCAAAAGTATATCATCCATGTTTACTGGCAATCCGTGCAGATGAACAACAATGATCGCTTTTGTTTTTTCACTGATCTTTTCCTCAATCTTTTTTGTGTCAATATTCATTGTGTCAAAGTCAATATCAACAAACACTGGAATGCAATTGTGGTGAAGAACACATGTTGCACTTGAAGACCATGAATATGCAGGCACAATAACCTCATCGCCCGCACCGCAGTCGCACGCTGCAACAGCCATATGCAAAGCCGCGGTTCCGCTATTTGTTGTAATTGCAAACTTGTTTCCATTCCAGTCAGCAAATTCTTTTTCGAATTCTTTACAGTTTGGCCCAAATGCGTGATTTGTTTGTCTCAGGGATGAAAGCACAAAATCTTCGTCAATTCTGTCTACCGGTGGCCAGCTTTTTATAAAACCATCAGGAATTAATTTGTCTCCACCATTGATTGCGAGTTTTTCTGCCATCTTTCCTCCTGTTTCCATAGTTTATAGAGTAATCTTGCGCAGATGTCTGCAACAATATAACCTGCCTCAAACTGGTGTCTTGTCCAGTAGATTGTCATTCCTGAATAGCCGCCTCCAACAATTCCATAAACTGTAGGGCAATAACCATACCAACCATCGGCAAGCTGCGCAATCATCGTGATTTTCGCCGGACTTCTTCGCCGTATATCAATTCCAAACTGGCAATAGTATTCATATGGATTTGTCGCTATGCCGCAATCTCCAATTCTGATTGCGCTAACAGGTATTTCTTCTACAGGATTATTCCTGTAATCCTGATAAAGCTTCAGTATGCTCCAGTTCAAAACATATTTCCATCTTCCTGATTTTTTCTCTCCGTCTTCAACAATTTTCTGCGCCTTTTTGAGTGTGTCTGGCTCAGGCAGTCTTACCCTCATAATCAGTTTTTCAGTAACGTTTTTCAAAACAGCCTCATCTTCATATTCAATCTCTGAAATAATTCTAAGTGTCTCACAGGCAAGTACTGCTCCGATTTCCTTCATTCTCTGAATGCCAGGAACTCTCTTTTTTTTACTCAGTAGATTCCAGGGTGAAAGATCTCCGCTTGCGCCCTGAATATAGAGCACAGGCAGGTCTTTCCTATCCAGCATATCCCTTATCAAACGTCTGGCTTCACCGGGAAAATCAGCAGAAACAAAATTGCTGTTTTCCACTGTTGTGGAGTGGCACGCATTATTATGAATAATTGCAATGTGCTTTCCTTCTTTATCAACAATTGACACAACGCAATGGGTTGAATCTTCAGGTCCTTCAATTCCAGCAAAATCATCTTTTGCTGTATCCCCGTACATAGTATGGCTGCCATCCATCCAGCACACCCTGCGGTTATATCCGATCAAAGCATTCCCTTTTCCAGAAGCAATCTTTGCTTCTTTTGCAGAAGAATGAACCTCTTGTGCAAGTTCAACAAGCCAATTTTCAAGATTTTTCAGGTATTCAGCATTCACCGGATCATCAGGCAGAAGTCCAGCAGTATTAGGTCCTGTGTGGGTATGTGTGCAGAAAATGTGGATATTCTGGCATGGTACTGCAGTTTTTCCACTAATACCCTGTCTGACTCTTTCCACAAAATCTGAAAGTAGCACTGCTAAATCGCAGCTGATTAAAATAATCTTCTCCCTGCCATCAGAAAGAAAAACGCAGTTTGCTTCAAGGTCGTCCCTGATGTAATCGCAATTTCTTATGTGGAGCTGTCCCATAAGGCTGTCGCCAATTTTGCAGTTTATCTTCTTTGTCCCTGCAGAAGCAAGAAGCATCGCTGGCTCCAATTAAAGTTCAAGTGTCATTCCATCTGATGCTGCCATTATATCAATAGAAAGTTTCTCTGACAAATTTTCTGTTTTTTCCCATATCCTTTCTCTTAGCATACTCATGCCGAAATGTGTAAGGATGGCTTTTTCAGGCTTTATTCCCGAGATAATTTCAAGCGCTTCAGGCAGGCTCAGATGCATTATGTCCGGTCTTGGCTGACTGAACACAACATTGATTATAACTATTTCTGTTCCTGCATAGGCGTTTATTATTTCAGGGAAAAAACAGGTATCAGGAATATATCCGATGGAAGGAACATCATCGCTTTCAAGAATAAATCCGTATGTTTCCACCTGATGATGAAGTCTAACTGGCACATTTATTTTCAATTTTTTCACATTGTATTGAGCACCTGATTTTAGAATTTGAACTTTTTCAACAAGCTCAAGAGCGTATGGAAACACTACAGCTGGATTATCAATTGCTTCGGCCGGACATAGAAGCGTACCCCTTTTTCTGAAACCTCCATCAGTCATTGCTTCAATCATAACATTTACATCGTTTGAGTGATCTATATGCTTGTGTGAAACATATATCGCGTCAAGAGACGAAAGGCTCAAGCGAGGACGGGATTTATTTGCTTTTACAAGGCTTCCTGGACCAGGG
>JAMWBX010000056.1 GCA_023818725.1 Candidatus Omnitrophota bacterium | reverse complement strand
GAAAAAAGAAACAAATCTACAGAGCAGGTCATTGAAGAAATAAAACCTGTTTTAGCAGAAATACCAGGTACAGTGCCTGTTGCGCCACAAAGATCCATTGGTGGCTCTGGAAGCAGGCCACCGCTCGAATTCTATGTTACTGGAACTGACGGAAAACAGGTAATCCAGGCATCAAAACAAATACTGGATATTATGAAAAAGGTTCCCGGTATCTCTGATTCTGACAGCTCATTCAAACCAGGAAAACCTGAAATTAATTTTCTCATAAAGAGGGAACAACTTGCGGAATATAATCTTAATTCAAATCAAGTCGCAATGATATGCAGGAGTGCGCTTGAAGGAATTGTACCCACAAAATTCAGAGCAGGAGATAACCAGTATGATATCAGAGTAACTATTCCAGATGAATTAAAAAGCGATATTAAAACGCTGGAAAACCTGCCTATTGTAAATCAAATGCAAAATCTATTCCTGTTAAGCCAGGTCGCAAAGATAGAAAGGTCGTATGGGCCAACAACGAAAGAAAGATATAACAGAAAATCTAGTGTTACAATTCTTGGAAACATTAATAAACCCCTTGGCACAGTGATTAAATCCCTGAAATCCGAAATTAAAAAATTGAACCTGCCAGAAGATATCACTATCAATTTGGGCGGCATGGGTGAAACAATGACAGAAGCCTTCAGAGACCTTTTTCTTGCGTTGCTTCTGGCAGTAATGCTGGTGTATCTTGTTATGGCGGCTCAATTTGAAAGCTGGGTGGAACCATTCATTATTGTGGGAACGTTACCACTTTCTATTATTGGCATTCTCACAGGGCGTTTCCTCACCGGAAAAACAATCAATATTTTCAGCCTGATGGGAATAATAGTGCTGGTCGGAATTGTCGTAAGCAATGGCATCCTTATTATAAACTTCGCTAAAAACCTCATCGGATCAGGAAGAAAAATAGAACAAGCAATTATTGAGGCAAGTACTTTAAGATTAAGACCCATATTAATGACATCTATTTCAACACTCGTAGGAATGACACCTCTTGCTCTTGCTGTTGGAAAGGGCTCGGCTTTCAAAGCGCCAATGGCGGTTACAGTGATAAGCGGGCTTTTAAGTTCAACAGCACTTACTTTATTTATCATCCCGCTTGTATATCTCTTCTATGCCAGAAGAAAATACAGAGAAACAATCAACAACGTTTGACTTGATGTCCTTTAATTTGAAAAGCCCACGGGGAGATTCGAACTCCCGACCCGTCGCTTACGAAGCGACTGCTCTACCACTGAGCTACGAGGGCACTCCATTTAATTATACCCTGAAATTCTTATTTTCCACAAAGACAGACTCTGGCTTTAATATATTCGCGAGATTATATCTTGCAGCATCCTGAAGTTCACTGTAGAGATAGAATAAAACGATCTGTCTGAAGCATTCTTTCGCTTTTTCATTTTCGCCTTTTTGAAGATAAATCTGCCCGAGATTGTAAAGGGCGTTATCAGTAAACTGACTGAATGGATTTTTGCGAATAAATCTTTTGAAGGCATCAATAGCCTCATCAATGAACCCAATACTGTAAAGTATTTCAGCAAATTTATATTCATTAGATGGCTTTATAAAAACCTCGGGATAGTTTTTTAATGCCTTTCCATAAAGTACGGCAGCTTCCCTTTCGTTTTTATCATTCAATAGCCTGTCAATTTCTTTTTCAGTATTGTATTGATCTACCTGCTGTTCAAAAGGTAATATCTTTCGAGATATCTCACCTGTTATAGCTGAAAGAGCAGTGCGACCCTGGTAAACGTTTTGAATATATCGCACCTTCTGATAGGCCTTTGCCAAAAATCCAATTCCAATTCCTGCAAGAAACCCACCAACATGGGCTCCAAATGCAATTGCAGAATAGGTAGAGCCCATACTAAAAAACATGCCTGTTAATTGTTGAATGAACCACATAGAAATCCAGAATCCTGCAAAAATGTCAAATGTGCCTGAATAAATTCTAAAGAATACGAAAATATAGTACCAGAATGTGATTCTACTTTTTGGAAATAAAATCAAATACGCACCCAGTACCCCGGAAATAGCACCAGAAGCGCCGATCGAAGGAATATTTCTTGCAGACTCGGGCACAAATGTGACATAAAACAAAGCAGCCAGAATACCTGAAATCAAATAAAAAATGAAATATTGAAAGTGTCCCCATCTATCCTCAAGATTATCACCCATCAAGTACAGATACCACATATTCCCAACAAGGTGCATTAATCCTCCGTGAAGAAACATTGAAGTAAAAACATTTAACCAGGAAAATTTTGATGGAATGAGACCGTACTGATCTACAATGTATTGATAAGATGAGCTAAAACCGAAAAGTAAAAATACAAAAACATTTACACAGATTATCAGGTAATTGACAACCGGTAGTCTTTTTACACCGAATTCGTCATGTATTGGCCAAAAAAAAATCATTAAATTGCCCTCTCTGGTAAAATTATATAATAAAGTTATGAAAACAGACAAAAACGCACTTGTAATAAGACCTGGAAGTCTTGGTGACCAGATTGCGACGATACCAGTGCTGACATCTCTAAAAAAGAATCATTTCAATGTTTATCTTGCCGGTAATGAAAAAGTCAACACATTTTTTGAAAAAAAAGGGATAATAGCTAGAGGAATTGGATTTGGCGACTACTGCCTTACTGAGTTTTTTTCAGAAAGAAAAAAAATCAAAATATCGGATTTCCCTGATTTCGACCTTGTTATCTGTTATATCGAAAGAAACGAAATTTTCTCCCAAAATTTAGTTTCAACTTACGGCACAAAAGTAGTATTTCATCCAATACCTAAGAAGATTACCTGTCAGATAACAGAATTTCTTTTAATGCCTCTGAAAAAGATGGGACTGAATATTCATTATCCTGAAACCGTGAAAAGGAATGCTTGTGACCTTCTCTTTATCCATCCTGGTAGTGGAAGCAAGAAGAAAAACTGGCCTGCTGAAAACTTCGTTGAAGTTTACCGTTATTTTCAAAGGATATGCAAACCAAAAATTATACTCGGAGAATGCGAAATTTCTGATTATGAATTCTGGAAAAAAAACACTGACGCGCCTGATCTGCTCATCCCGAAAAACCTGGTGGAGCTATCACAGGCACTTGAGACAGGAAAATGGTTTATTGGAAACGATTCCGGTGTTTCTCATCTTGCTGCATTTACTGGATTGAAAACCTTTATCATATTCGGACCAACAGACCCTGCAATCTGGGCACCAGAAGGTAAGAATGTAAAGATTGTCAGTTTACACGCAGGCTGCTCTCCGTGTAACATTGAAACAAGAAATATGTGCGCAAACAATATTTGTTTGCAGGAAATAAAAATTGAACATATCATATCCCTGGTTGAAAAGGAAATAAGATAGGAGGCGAAAAATGCGCAAAGGAAGAATTGTAATTCTTGGCATCTTATCTCTTATTATGATGGTGGTTTGCGGTTGTGGGAAAAAAAGAAGTGAATTAGAAGAAAAGGTCAAGGAAACCGGGGTAAAAACCCTTCAAAAATTTAAAAGGACAGCACACCAGGACAATTTAATGTATCTGAAAAATAAGCTAAATACATACAAGAGACAAAACGGCAAGTATCCGGATTCTTTGCAGCAACTTGTAAATGAGGGATTTATTGATAAAATTCCTGAACCGCCAGCAGGAATGCATTATGATTATGATCCCGCAACAGGCAGACTTTCGTTGAAATAAAAAGAAAATCGTGGTATAATAATTCGAAAACGGGGCGTAGCGCAGCTGGCTTAGCGCGCTTGGTTTGGGACCAAGAGGTCCCCAGTTCAAATCTGGGCGCCCCGATTCAACTTAAAAAAATATGAAGAAACTAATTTTAGCCTTCCTGGCAATGACAGGTTACATATTTGGAGCCAGCTTACAAATACCATCAATAACCATAAATAATCCTCAATCCCAACCGTTTATTGATGTAAATGTATACTTCTCATCCGAAAAGGAATTTGCAGGATATCAGATCACAATCCAGTACAATCAACAGATTCTGAAACTTATGGATGTGCAAAAAGGCCAAGATGTATCTCATTTTACAGTTATGACAAATACAAATACCCCGGGATTGATAAGAATCGCAGGATTTAACCCCACCCTGTCAGGTGTATTTGGAAATGGAATCCTAGCGGTTTTAAGATTTCAAATAATCAATCCGGGGTACTCAAGCCTTGTTATTTCATCAGCCAAGCTTTCCGATCCAAAAGGGTATGCGATACCTTGTTCATCTTCTTCGGGCTCAATAAAAGCAGGAGAAACACAACAACCTGAAAAACCACCGATAAAACCTCAACCAGAAGAAACAAAAACCAAAGCAAGGACTGTACCTGTGCCAACCGGTGAACCACGACCAAAACCACCCTTAGATTCCCCTCAGATCCCAATGGTAAGCGAGACAACTGACACCTTTGACATTGATGAATTCTTGATGACTATGGAAAAAACACTGGAACCAAAGGAAACAGAAAAGAGTTTATATCAGCAGAAACCTTCAAATAGTGTAATACTACTTGTTCTTTCAGAATACGGAAATCCTGTGCCTCCGGCAGGTATAACAACTTTCTCAAAAGGAGACAGAATTGAGTGTCGTGTGGAAACCGAGATTTTGCTTAATGATATGGAAAAAGTGGTTTGCATTGGATGCGAAGGAAAAGGTTCTGCCTATAACACAAAAACTAATATGGTTTCGTTCACAATAGAAAAGGACTCTAAAATTGTTTGGAAATGGAAAAAGATACCTGTTGAAGCAGGAATCACAATTGAAACGCAGTCAACAGTCAATATTGCCTCTGATAGAAATCAGTTTTCTATTCCATTAAGGATTAGATTTTTAGGTGGGCTCGACAGGCCGGTTTATATCACTGCAAAATCCCAGGATTTTGATGCAGTTTTCGATGAAACATGTCTTACCCCGGAAAAAAAGGAAACCTCGGTTTTTATAAAGGCAAAGGATACTCTAAAAAGTGGGAAATACCAGCTTACAATCTTTGCGGAATCTTCAGATGAAAAAATAGGAACAAAAAGGGAAATTGAAATTATTGTACATGCGACCGCGATGCTTGGCGATGCGATTGTAGATGAAAGTACAAAAACTATTTCCATCCCACTGATTATAAAGGGAAATATAAAAAACATTTCAAGCTTTGAAATGATTTTAAATTCCGATCCAAACCTTAAATTATCAGCCATTGAACCGCCAAAAAATGCCAAAGTCCTTAGTGGGCACTCTCAAAAAGGAAATCTGTTGAAAATCAGCGGTGGAATAGTGCCAGCAATAGAAACAAGCGATGGTAAAATTTTCAACATCATTTTTTCCTATTTTAAAAAACAGGATATCAACACCATAAAACTGTTGCGATGTTCTCTCTGGGATGATAAAGGCAGGCCTTTACCGATTTATCTACAATGACTAACATTAAAAAGGTTTCAATTTTTTTTATTTTAGCGTTCCTTTTTTTAACTTTTCCTTTGAAATCTTACGCGATAGCAAAATGGACAATAATGATCTATCTAGACGGAGATAATGACCTTGAAAAATATGCAATAAATGACTTTCTGGAAGTTGCTTCTATTGGCTCAACGCAAGAGATAAATTTCATTGTCCAGCTCGATAGAATCCCCGGCTATGATACCCGATATGGAAACTGGACAAATACTCAAAGATTTAGAATAACTCAAAATATGGAACCCACTATCTCTAATGCAATTTCTGATTGGGGTGATGGTTTTGGCGGACGGGAAGTGAATATGGGCGACCCGCTTGTTCTTCGCTCATTCATACTATGGGCAAAACAGAATTATCCCGCACAATATTATGCGCTCATTCTATGGGATCATGGAGATGGCTGGCGCTCAATGGACTATGTTGCAAATGAAATAGAACAACAATTAAAACGGAGCAATCTATCGCGGGAGGTAAGAACATCTCTTGAAAAAACATTGAAGGAATTAAAAAGAAAAATTTATGCAAGAAGGTATCAAAAGAGTGTTTGTTTTGATAACACCTCATTTGATGAACTTTCACTAAAAGAAATAAGACAGGCGCTTTCAGGTCCTGATTGTTATGTTGACATCATTGCGTTTGACGCCTGTCTTATGGGAATGATTGAGGTCGCGTATGAAGTAAGAAATTGCGCCACTTATATGATTGCTTCTGAAGAAACAATATTCACCAGCGGTTTTCCATATAACACAATCGCCCAGGACATAATTAACAATCCTGATTATCAACCTGATCAGTTTTCTGAAAGGATTGTTCAGCACTACAGCGATTTTTATGGCCATTATGGCACAGAAACACTTTCAGCAGTCAATCTGGCCTTTTGCGACCAGATATTTGATGCAATAAATGATTTCTGTCAGGTAGCTATGGAACTTGACAACCAGTGGCTGTATTTCCATATTTCCCTTTCTCAAACTCCAGTTTTTGATGATCCTGACTACAGGGACTTGAAAACCTTTATTGAGGGAGTTTTCAATAATGCCTCCAAAGAAGAAATGGTTAACGCCTCTGAAATCATATCGTCCATATTTGATTCAATGATCGTGGCAAATTTTGGAAAACCAAAAGGCACCGGATTATCAATATATTTCCCTGGCAAAAACACAGGTGTAGACCCTGCGTATAATCAGAATAATCTTGAATTTGCTCAAGGCTTGTGGAAAAATTTTCTCCAGTCGTTTTATTCTGCTGATGTATCCAGGGGGTTTACCATTTTGTTAAGGGAAAACTTTGATTCAGGACTGCCACCCGGCTGGACAATAATTGATGGAAACAATGACAGAAAAACATGGACAACCTCAAATCCTAAAAACAGGGATATTTCCGAACTAACAAGTCCCTTTATAATTGCGGATAGCGACTGGGCTGGCAGGGTATGGATGAATGAACAGCTGATCACAAAAAATGTCACTGTCAACGGCTATTCGAAGATATTTTTGAAGTTCGACCACTTTTTTAATGTATACGGCTCTGAAATTGCTGATGTCGACATTAAAGTGGATGATGGAAACTGGCAGAATATAAAAAGATTCCGTTACCAGGACGCTCGAGGGACAGTAATTCTTTCGTTACAACCATATCTGATTAAAGCAGGCGAAACGCAGATACAGATCAGATGGAACTATCAAAACGCCTATGACGCATTATACTGGGCGATTGACAATGTTTATTTGCTGATGGAGGGCACTGCCAAAGGAGATATCAACAAAGATGGGCTTATTGACATTTCAGATGTCATACTGTGTTTGAGGATTTCAATCGACCTTGCAATTACGATAAACGGGCAGATATATGAAAATCCTTATACACCGGA